>CAKURN010000001.1 GCA_934675695.1 uncultured Candidatus Melainabacteria bacterium
ATAGATAAAAAATGGATTGTGAAATAGAGAAAGATAAAGTAAGTAAAAAATCCTCCTATGGAAAAGCATTTAAAGCAGCCGCTTGATACCAATAAGCCGGCGCCGGTAGCTTTTGAGGGTGATGATCTTACTTATGATGAGCGTGATGGAAGTTTCATTGCCCGTGGCAAGGTTAATATATTGCAAATGGATGCGCATAAATTTCAGGGCGAGGAAATAAGAGGCAATCTACAAAAACATGAGGTTGAGTTTCCTGAAAAAGCGCATGTTTTGCAAATGACGCCTGGTCAGTTAAGAGTTACGCTCGATGGCTATAAGGGGCAATATAATTATGAAAAAAAGACGGGCTTTTTAGCAAATGCCAAAGGCAAAGCTGGTGCGCATTATATAACAGCCAAGCGGTTTGAATTTTATCCTGATCACATCGTAGCCTATGATGGTACAGAAACGAAGTGTGGCGCTAAGAAACCGGATTATCATTTAAGCGCCGATAAAATTACGATTTATCCTAATCAAAAAACGATTATGGAAAATGTCAAATTTTGGCTTAAAAATACGGTTATCTTAAAGCGTAAGCATTATGAAGCGGACACTTCACCAGGGGCTAGAGAAGTAAATTATCCGCGTATTGGCTATAATAGTGATGATAAGCTCTATTTAAATTGGCATTTGACCTTTCCTGCTTGGCAAAATATCAATGCGCATGCCAACATTCTGGTTACCGGTGAAAATGGCTGGCGCAGTAATTATGATGTAACTTGGGCTAATCAGGGAATGGAAACCAGGCTGGTATATGGTCATTTTGAAGATGGTGATGAAAACTGGATAAAAAAGGAACCGTCATTATTGTGGAAATATCAGCATAATATAGGCAGAACTCACTTTATTTATGATATGAATTATGAATTTGGCCGCTGGTATGGCAGTGGTATTCATAGTAATCATACTGAATATGGCTATGGACTGGGCTATGATCCGATAAAATTTCATCGCTATACACTATATATGCATATCGGTCATGGCAAGACTAAGGAATCATATGATGATTCACAGGTTACTGGTCTTTCCAGTGACATTGTGCTGACTAAAGATTTTGATGAACGATGGGCGGCTTATACTGGTTATCATTATAGTAAAAAGGACAGAGCAAATTCATTATTTTCCTATGATACCGATGATTACTCCAAGAAATTAGAGTCGGGATTCAGCTATCGTTTAGATACACATAATCGTTTGGTAATTGGTACTAAATACAGCTTGGATAAGAGTGAATGGAAGGATATAGACTACTATTGGTATCATGATCTCCATTGCTCAGAAGTGGTATTGCGGTATAGATCTAAGCAAAATCATTGGAATATCCGCTGGCAGTTTACACCGTGGTAATGAGGTAAGATTATGAAGGAAGAGTTAATACCAATAGTTTCGCAGCTGCAAGGAAAAAAAATATTGGTTATCGGGGATATGGTAGCTGATATTTATCTTGAAGGACGCATATCACGCATTTCGCGGGAAGCCCCCGTGCTGGTATTAGAGCAAGCTGGGGAAAAAATCGTTGCTGGTGGTGCCGCTAACGTAGTAAACAATGTTGCAACGCTTGGTGGTGAAGTTTATGCAGTAGGGCTTTTAGGTGATGACCATGCAGCTGCGGGGATAAAAAAAGCTTTGCAAGAAAATGGAGCCAATACCGAAGGCCTGCTTTTAGATGCCTCACGACCGACGATTGCTAAGACCCGTATTATCGCAGGCGGAAGGGCAACAGTCAGCCAGCAGATTGTGCGTATTGATAAGGAAAGCCATCAGCCCATGGACAAGGATTTTGAACAGAAGATATTAAAATATATCGAAAAACTGCTTCCGAAAATAGAAGGAGTTGTCATAAGTGATTACGGTTCAGGAACTGTGACACCAGCCATTCAAAAGCAGCTTATAAAGTGCTGCCGCAAACGAAATATACCTAGTATAGTTGATTCTAGGTACGGTATACATGAGTTCAAAAATATTGGCTATATTAAGCAAAATGATGCTGAATTGGCAGCGGCTGTAGGACGGGAATTAAGCGATGAGGAATCGCTCTATGATGCTGGTCAGGAACTGTTAAATGAATTAAGTGCCGATGGTGTATTAGTAACCCGTGGTGAAAAAGGCATGGTTCTATTGGAAAAAGATGGCGCAATCCATGATATTCCAGTGTCGGATAAAAGTGAAGTATTTGATGTATCGGGAGCAGGCGATACCTGTGTTGCTACCGTGATTTTGGCATTAGCTGCAGGCAGTGAACCGGCGAAAGCCGCGGAAATCAGTAACTTTGCCAGCGGTATTGCCGTGCGAAAACTTGGTACTAGCACAGTAAGTGCCACTGAACTTAGAAACGTATTGCAAAAATAATGAGGTAAATTATGTTAATTCAGGCGGATGATATAGAGACATTATGTGCGATTTTACATCGTGCGGGACAGCGCATTGTTTTTACTAATGGCTGTTTTGATATTTTGCATGCAGGTCATGTGGAATATCTGAATAAAGCGCGCTCTTTTGGCGATTGCTTGGTTTTAGGATTAAATACGGATGCTTCGGTCAGGGGCAACAAAGGACCGTCACGCCCCATAAATAATGAATTAAATCGGGCTAAAGTAGCAGACGCTTTGCAGGCGGTAGATTATGTCGTGCTGTTTGGTGAAAAAACGGCAGAAGATTTAATAGCGAAAGTAAAACCGGATGTTTATGTAAAAGGCGGTGATTACACGCTAGCTACTTTGCCTGAAGCTAAAATTGTCCAAAGCTATGGCGGCAGGGTAGAATTTATCCAAATGGTAGCTGGCTGTTCAACGACTAATGTAATAAAGAAAATTCAGGGTGGTGAATAACTGCCATGAAAAATATCTTAATTGTAAAATTAAGTGCTATTGGTGATGTTATCCACGCTATGCCGGTAGCTCATGCGATAAAAGAAACGTATCCTGAGGCACATATAACTTGGGTAGTCGAACCGTCCGCGTATGATTTGCTAGCGATGAATACTGATGTCGATGAGATAATATTGTTCAAAAAAAAGGAATTTAAGTCAATAGGCGGCTTCCTTGAAAACTATGGACCACTTAAAAGAGAGATCCAAAAACGCAATTATGATGCAGTGCTTGATTTGCAAGGCTTGTTTAAATCAGCAGCAATTGCTTATTTAGCAAAAGCTCCGCGCAAACTTGGTATGTGCAATATGCGGGAACTAAGTGATAAGGTTTCTCAGCCAGTTATTGGCCCTAATGCTAAAGGGCATATTGTAGAACGTTACCTGGATGTAGCAAGAGCTATAGGCTGTAAAGCAGAAAATGCCGAGTTTTCGCTTAATGTGCCTGATAGGGAAGCAGATTTAACAAGGATGCGGTTTAGTCAAGCTGGCGCCAATATGGGTAATCCCTATGTAGTATTAGCGGTTGGCGCTAATTGGCCGAATAAACGCTGGCCTGAGGAAAATTTTGCTAGGCTTGCCGATTGGCTATACACCAAACGGCTGATACCGGTACTAGTAGGCGGTGGCGTCGTTGATGAACAGCGGGCGGCAGCTATCAGTGCCCAAAGTGAGATACCACCGGTTAATTTGGTAGGTCAAACAAATCTTAAGCAGTTAGCATATACTATACAGCAAGCACAGCTGGTTATTGGTGGTGACACGGGACCAGTGCATTTAGCAGCTGGATTAAAAGTTCCGACTATAATGTTGATGGGACCGACTAATGCAACCCGCAATGGTCCTTATGGACAGTTAGCAAATGCTATTGAAGCAGATAGAGCGTGCAAGCATTGTTGGAAAAGGGCTTGTCCGGACAATAAAGATTGTTTAAATGCAATTGCGGCAGTTCAGGTTATGGCGAAGGCGGAAGAAATATTGCTTTAAGAAGGAAGGCTAGGAAGTTGTTTTTGGGATTTAAACGCGACTCACGATTAGAATCATTTTGGAATAATATTCAGCGCGATTTGCGGTTATTTATTTTTATATTGCTATTGGTATGTTTATATCGAGCTGTATTTATGCTCATCATGCATTCGTATATAAATTCAGTTACGGAAATGCATGAAATTTTTTTGGCTAACTGGATGGGAATGCGATTGTCACTAAAAACGGCTGGTGGTGCAGCACTAGTGACATTTGTATTTTTGACTCTGACTAACTTAGCAATACCTAAATTATATAAGCTGAACAATAAATTGCGATTATATTGGGGAACATTAGTAAGTTTTGTATTTAACGTGCTTTTTGTTGCCCGTTTTCCCTTTTATAATCAATTTCATATGACCTATAATGCACAGCAGGTAATGGCAGGTGCCAATGAAAAAACAGGTTCCGTTCTAACCATGATGATTCAGGATTATGGACTTATTTGGCGTATGGCTATTGCGATATTATTAACTATTGTTTGCTGTATGATGCTTCGTAAATTGCTGCAAGTTAGAACATTGGAGATGCCTAGTTTTTTGCAGGGCAGACCACTTATGTTTACCCCATTATTTGTGGTAGTTTTTGCGGCTTTTTTCCTGTTTGTACGCTTTGGCGGCTCCTTTACTTTTGGCAGTGGCATAAACTGGGAAAGTTCAGGCGTCACTAGTGATGATTTTCTTAATGAATGTGTGTTAGATGATATGCAGGCTATGTATCGAGTTCGGGCACAAAATGAACGCATGAAATCAGGTAAGGCAGCTAGTTTTGTTAATCAAGAAAATATTCGCGATTATCTGCATTTCGTGGCTGGTCATAATGAAGAAAATGGTGATGATATAACAGCATATCTTGCCCGTACGGCGAAAGGACCGCATATAAATAAACCTCAGCATATATTTATAATACTAGAAGAAAGTGGTGCCGCTTGGCCACTTTTGGACAAATATGCTGATTTGCATGTAGCAGACGGAATAAAAAGTTTGATTAATTCGTCTAATGGCTATGGAACACATGCGTTTATGCCTAATGGTGAATATACATCCGTGGCCTTTGATGGTATTATTTCTGGGTTATCTGAGATGAGGGTAGCTGTAAATTATCAGCCACGCAGTGTAAAGGAACAATATCCGACGGCACTGGCAACGCAACTAAAGAAACTTGGTTATAAGGTTGATTTTTGGTATGGTGGCAATCCGTCTTGGGCCAGCATGAAGCAGTTTGCTTTGACGCAAGGCTTTGATAATTTCTATGGGTATACTGATATGGGAGTGCCAAAGGTAAATACTTTTGGTACATCTGATGAATATTTGCTTCAAGCGCTGTATGAACATTTACCGGAAGAACAGCCTACTGTTCATGTGGTTAAGACGGAATCAGATCATCCGCCATATAACATTGATTTAGAGGCTGAAGGATTTGATTTAGCAAGAACAGAGGAACTGACGGCCGCAATGCCTGATGTAGAAAATCCTAAACAGTTGGCTAAAGAGATAGGACATTATTGGTATACTGATAAAGTTGTAACCGAATTTATCAAAAAGACGGAAGCTAAATATCCTGATAGTTTGTTTATCGTGACTGGTGACCATGCAGTAAGGACTGATCCAAGCCGTCATCCGACACTGTTTGAACATCAGGCAGTACCGCTTCTTATATATGGTGCGGGGATAAATAAAGATATATTGCCAACTAATGCTCCAGGTGGGCTTACTAGTATTATGCCGACAATTATGGAGCTTATAGCACCGAAAGGATTTGTCTATTACTCTATAGTGCCGAGTATGACTGAAGCTGATGGCGTCAATGGTATGCAGGCTGGTTTTAACACTAGCTGTTTCTTAACACGAAATGCTATGGGTGCAGTTGATAAGGAAACTATGGAAAGCCTGCCATGGACGCCTAATGGTACTTTTGACGCAGATGCGGAACGGGCTAAAGCTATGAAGTGGCTGCCGGCAGCGCGCACAATATCATGGTGGCTAGCAGTTCATGGTACGGATTTAAACGCAAAGTAAGGAAATATTATGTATAAAAATATTCTAGTTATCAATCTCATGCATATTGGCGATTTAATGCTGACAACGCCGGTGCTTAGAACTCTGCGCACAAATTTTCCTAAGGCACGCATAACCATGCTGGCCGATAAGAAACTAAAAGATTTGGTTGAATACAATGAGCATATAGACGGCTGTCTGTTTTTAGATAAAAAGGGCAAGGACAATCATTTAGGGACATTCTTGCATTTTATCAAAAAGGTGCGGCAGCAGCATTTTGATTTAGTAATTAATCTTCATCGCAATGAGCGGGCTTCAGCAATCGCAGCTTTTAGCGGGGCTAAGAAAATTGTGGGTTACAGTAAACCTGGTTTTTCATTATTATTTTCGAAAGTCATGCAAAATCCTTCGGTTGCTCATCATATAGGACGAGGTCCTTGGGGACTGATTCCGCCACATCGCTATGTGCCAGGCTGGGAGCATCAGGTAACAGCCCATCTAAAGGTGCTGACGGAGACGGGGATAGTTGATAAAGTCGATGATGGCGGACTGGAATTGTGGTTGCCGGAAGCAGCAGAAAATGAAGCTAGTAAGCTATGGGCGCAGGAATTTAATCTAGCCGACAAGGTTATTGCTTTTAATATCGGTGCTAGCTGGAAAACAAAACGCTGGCTCGACAGTTATTTTGCTAAATGTGCTGATGAGTTAATAGCTAGAGGGTATCATATCGCCTTTTTGGGTGGTCCGATGGATTTAGAAATTGTGCATAATTGCATAAAACAGATGCAGAACAAGACAAGTTCTAATTTGCATATTTTTACCGGTAAGGTCGGGCTGGCAGTGTTAGCTGGTTTATTAAAGCGCTGCTGTCTTTTCCTAACGACAGATTCTGGACCTATGCATATCGGGGTAGCGATGAATGTGCCGATAATAACTATGTTTGGGGCATCACCTGTCCCAGGGTTTTATCCGTATGATGCCAAAGATATTTTGTTAAAATCTCCGGTTAAATGTCATCCTTGCGGGATTCATGAATGTCCGCATATAGGTGAAGCAAACTTAGCGTGCATGAAAAAAATAAAGCCGGCGACAGTTATGCAATATGTAGATGAGCTCTTAGCTAGGTATAATGGCGAACCAGCGTATAAATTGCCCGCACATTATGGTGAGTATCAGTGTCGGGTAGTAGAAGTATAAAAAGGAAAAGGGGAGTTCGATGGATAAGCAAAGGCTGTATGATTTTGTCGCTCAAAATACGAGCAAATGCCGGATACTAGTAGTCGGTGATGTCATGCTGGATAAATATTATTATGGAGAAGTCACGCGGATATCACCAGAGGCACCAGTGCCCATAACGCATGTAACTAGCTCCAAAGAAACGCTCGGTGGCGCAGCCAATGTGGCGCACAATTTGGCACTTTTAGGCTGCGAGACGTTTATTGCTGGATTCGTTGGTGATGACTATCATTGCCAAAGCTTACTAGATAAATTTACAGCTTGCGGGATTGACTATAAAGGACTTATCCATACCGAGCGGCCGACTACGACTAAGTTAAGAGTTATGGGCGGGCATCAGCAAATGTTAAGACTTGATTTTGAAGAAGCTGCACCGATTGATGGGCCTTATGCTGAAAGATTGCAAAATTATATCGAATGTAAATTGAGTGAAAGTCTCGATGCGGTTATTATTTCAGATTATGGCAAAGGTGCCTGCACGGAAAAAAGCTGTGACCGCATAATAAGAGCATGTCATGCGCATGGCGTGCCAGTTATTGTTGATCCGAAGGGGACTAATTGGACAAAATACGCACATGTTGATTATATAACGCCAAATCTTAAAGAACTGAATGCAGTTTTAGCTGAGCCTATCAAAAATCGTGACGAAGCCGTGGAAAAGGCAGCGCATTACGTCATGCGAAAATACCGTTTAAAAAACATAATAGTTACCCGCTCGGAAAATGGCATGTCACTAGTGACAGATAAGTGTATAACACATATTCCGACCAAAGCGCAGGAGGTATTTGATGTATCTGGTGCGGGTGATACGGTTATTGCGGTATTTGCAACGGGACTTGCTGGCGGAATTTCGCCTGAAGATAGCGCAAGACTGGCTAATCTTGCCGCTAGTGTAGTAGTAGCAAAACTTGGTACCTATGCGGTAAGTCGGGAAGAACTATTGCAAGTGCTGAAATAATCTGTTATACCATAAGAGCGATTTACTCAAGGCTGGAGGAAGAATAATGATTATTGTAACTGGAGGCGCCGGTTTTATCGGCAGCAATATTGTAAAAGAATTAAATAATCGTGGGCGGGCAGATATTTTGATTGTCGATGATTTAAAGGATGGTCAGAATTATAAAAATCTGCGGGGGCTTAAATTTATTGACTATCAGCATAAGGATGATTTTCTGCAAAGTATCGAAAACGATGATTTTGATGGCACAGATATTGATGCAGTATTTCATGAAGGTGCCTGCTCGGATACGATGGAATATGACGTTAATTATATGATGCGGGTAAACTATGAATATTCTAAGTCACTGCTGCATTTTTGCTTGCAGCATCGGATACCTTTTATGTATGCATCGTCTGCTTCTACCTATGGCAGTGGTAAAAATGGTTTTCGTGAAGGCGATGAATGTGAAGATGCGTTAAATCCGTATGCTTTCAGCAAACTGGCTTTTGACCGTTATGTGCGGCAGGTAATGCCTGAGGCACACAGTCAGATTGTGGGACTTAAATATTTCAACGTTTATGGACCGCAGGAACATCATAAAGGTAAAATGGCATCAATTTTTTATCAGCTTTACAATCAGATAAAAGAAACCGGCAAAGCCCGGCTTTTCCGTGGCTGGGGTGAAATCGCTGGTAAGCCAGTAGCTGATGGCGAGCAGCGGCGTGACTTTGTCTATGTAAAAGATGTGGTTAATGTAAATCTTTGGTTCTGGGAGCATAAAGCTCCGAGTGGTATTTATAACTGCGGTACGGGTCAGGCTCATTCCTATAACGAAGTAGCTAAGGCAGTTATTTCAGCTATGGGGACGGGTGAAATAGCTTATCGGGATTTTCCGGAAGTTCTCAAGGGCAAATATCAAAACTTTACTGAATCGGATTCAACTAATCTTTTGGCAGCTGGTTATGATGAAGGCTTCCACAACATGAATGAAGCTGTCAAAGAATACGTTGATTTCCTTGAAAACGGTGGTTACTTTGTCTATGGCAAATAAAGCAGTGTTTTTTGACCGTGATGGCACTTTAAATGTCGATGTGCATTATTTGCATCGGCCAGAAGATTTTATTTGGATAGATGGCGCTAAAGAAGCGATTAAATACGTGAAAGATCAGGGATATTTAGCAATATTAGTCACCAATCAAAGTGGGGTGGCGCGCGGTTTCTATCCTGAAAGTGATGTAGTGGCGGTTTATAACCGGATGAATCAGGAATTAGCTAAAATTGGTACTGAATTGGATGCATTATATTACTGCCCACATCATCCGGATGGTAAAATTGCGGTTTATCGCAAAGTTTGTGATTGCCGCAAACCGGGCCCGTTGCTAATAAATAAGGCCTGTCAAAAATATGACATTGATAAAAAGCAATCTTATTTCGTTGGTGATACTGCAACTGACATGCAATGTGCTAAAAATGCGGGCATAATTGGCATAAAATATGAAAATGGCAGTTTATATGACTTAGTAAAAAGCTCCATCAAATGATGGGGCTTTTGTGGTATAATAGCAATGTCAATGTAATTGGTAAAAATTGAAGCAGGAATCAGTTAATGTATATCTATTTGGTTCATGGGCCAGAGGAACACAGCGTCGCGGTTCAGATGTGGATATAGCTATTAAATTCCAAGGTGAAAATAAGCCTTGGAAAATAGCTGAACTGCGTGAGATTTTAGAAGAATCAACTATACCGTATGATGTTGATGTAGTTGATATGAATAATGCATCAGAAGGAATATTGCAGGAAATACAAAAGGATGGCATAAAATGGAAATGATCAAACGCATGGAAACACTGGTCACCACGTCCTAAATAAATTGCATGAGGTAGTTGTAAGTGCGAATAACGATATTTGAAAATATTATGACACCAGGTGGTCATGAAGTTGATTTTGATAGGATTTTAGTAGAGGAATTACAAAAATTGGGTCATGAGGTCGATTTTTGTGTGCCTGAAGGCTTTAAATTTAATTTTGATTATAAAGTCCCAGTACGAGAATTGTCAGGAAGTGTAGTTTCGTATTCTGGTGTTACAGGGATAAGAAAATTATTTCGGACGGTTAAACGGGAAATTCATAGACTTAATTGGTACAAGCAATTATATGAATTAGGAGAAGCTGGTAAAACGGATGCTATAATAGTACCAACATCAACGTATAGATATTTGCGAGCATTAGCTAAAAGTGTATTGAGCAAATCAAAAGTTCCGGTTATTTTCATTTTGCATGGAATAAATCCAAGTGAAGCGCCGAAGTTTTTGCGAGCAGCTAAAAGACTAGAAATATGTCCTAATATTCGTCCAGTAGTTCTTACATTTACGGATAATATTTTTGGTGAAAAAAGAAAAAATATCCGCACTATATATCCACCAACTTTTGTGCCTAGAGATATTTCTTGGCGACCAGAGGCGCATAAATTAGTTAATAAAAAGCTCCTTACAATCGGTTTTTTCGGACAATATCGCCGTGAAAAGCATTTAGAAGATTTTTTGGATATTTATGTGCAGGGGAAATATACTAGACCAGTAAAACTTTTGGTACAGGGCTCAACCATGCATCCAGAAGATGCAGTTGATTTTGAAAGAATAATTGACAAATATAAAAGCTATGCTGGAATAGAATTTTTGCATAAAGGTTTAATTGGTGCCGAATGGCAGCAAGCTATAGCGGGCGTTGATGCATTACTTATGCCGTATTCGGCAGAACGTTATCGTTATCATTGGGGCGGGATGCTATTTACAGCAATTGGTTTTCAAAAACCAGTTATAGCCAGTGATGACATGAATCCGGAAGTTTTTGCTGCGTATCATATAGGCGAATGCTTTAAAAGTGGTGACATGGCAGCATTAAAGTTAACTTTAGAAGCATTTATAAATAACTATGATGCAGCTTTACCACAATATACTAATGAATTAAAAAAAGCCGCTACCGAATATTCACCAGTAGAATTTGCAAGACAGATAGAAAAAATTATTAAAGAATGAATCTGATAATAAAGTATGGTTTTATTTTATAAATATGAATGATTAAGTGATATTTTGATGATTTTATAAGAAATGGAAGGTCGATTGAATGGCAACAGGATTGTCGGTCCTTATATTGGCAAAGAATGAAGAAAAGAATATTGCTGACTGCATAAAAAGTGTTAGTTTTGCTGATGAAATAATAGTAATTGATGATTATAGTTCAGATAATACAGCAAAAATCAGTGAACAACTAGGAGCAAAAGTAGTATTACATGCACTTAATGGAGATTGGGGTGCTCAGCAGACTTATGCGATAGAACAGGCAAAAAATCCATGGATATTTTTTATTGATGCGGATGAAAGGGTTTCAATATCGCTGGCAAAAAAAGTACAAAATATTGTTAAAGAAGACGATCGACGTTTTGCTTATTTGAATGCACGACTTAATTATTTTTGGGAACAGCCATTAAGGCATGGTGGGTGGTTTCCTGATTATGTAGTAAGATTATTGCCAGCTAAAGGAACCTATGTAACAGGTTTTGTGCATCCATCATTTCATCATGATTATGAGGAAGTAAAATTAGATAAAGAAGAATATATGATTCATTATCCCTATCGTGATTGGGAACATTATTTTAACAAGTTTAATTTTTACACTACTTTGGCAGCGGAAAAAATGCAAGTTAAAGGGAAAAAGGCTAGCTTGCTGGATATTATAATGCATCCATTATGGGCATCCTTTAGGATGTATTTTCTTAAATCTGGCTGGAAGGATGGAAAAATCGGCTTTGTACTAGCCAGTTTCCATTTTTTCTATACTATGGCAAAATATGTAAAATTATACTATTTAAACAAAACTAACAATCATGTAGGAGATAAGGAATGTTATCGGAAATAATAACTTTAGGACGTAAAATATATAATTTGGATAATAGGAGAGAACAACATAGATTTATAGTATTTATTATTCGCTCTTTATTCCATTATAAAAGCGTAATGTGCCTATACAAATGGTTTCAAGAAGATGAAGCTCGTAAGAAAATAATTGACCAAAATCCGTTTCCAATTGAACAAATGACACGGGCTTTTTTTTATGCTGGGTCTAATAGCGAAGAAAGGGCAAATTTAATAAAGCAGCATTTTGCCTATGAACAGCAAGTATTACTATTGGAATGGTATATAAAACTGAACACAGATCATTTTTATAAAATATGGCAGGATGTTAATGAAGACAAGTGGAACGTTGTATTGCATATGGCACCGGGACAGCGTAAAGAAGGATTATTGGCGGTTAATATGTACTTAGAAAATGTCTGCGTTTATCAAATAATGTTTTGGTTAAATGTAAATAAAAAAAATGAAGTCTCAATGTATATTGGAGCCTTACAAGGACCGAATATAGATAACGCCAAGGAAATAATAAAAGAGCTTACTAAACGTTCATATCGATATCGTACAAAAAATTTGATACTATATATGACAATGGCGGTGGCGAGGTCCCTGAAAGTGAGACATATTTATGCAGTATCAAATGAAGGTTATTATGCTAATAATCATGTACGGCGGGATAGAAAGCTAAAGACTGATTTCGGTCAGTTTTGGCAGGAATGTGGCGGACATATAACTCATGATCAAAGATTTTATGAATTGCCATTAATAGAGGCGCGTAAAACTATGGAAGAGGTACCAACGAGAAAAAGAGCAGTATATCGTAAACGGTTTGCTTTTCAGGATGACGTTGATAGACAGATAGCAGAAAATATAGGTAAAATATTAAAGGAGTAACCATCTTGTTGATAAAACAATATCACAATATTTTAGTTAATGCCTTGGTTAATTTGGGCGATGTAGTGCTGACTACTAGTGCAGTAGCTTTGTTAAAAAAGGCTTATCCAGAGGCTAAAATAACTATGCTGGTGAAACCAGTGGTAAAAGAAGCTGTTGAAAATAACCCTGTTATTGATGATGTAATTGTATTTAAATATAAGGCTAAAGACAATTCAATTGGTCAAATGTTATCAATGGTTAAAGAATTGAAACGTAGAAAATTCGATTTGTCAATTTCATTTGATCGCAAATTACGCCCTGCTTTATTGGCATTTTTAGCAGGTATTCCAGTAAGGGTTGGTCCAGATAAAGTGTTTGATGATAACAAAAGTAAAGTAACATGGTTATATACTGATGTTATGCATATAAAGCATGATTTGGAAACGACCTTGCAAGCAGAAACCTATCAGGAAATAGTGCGCTTATTTACTGGTCTAAAGGATCATGCTGTTCCAGTATTTGCAAGAATTACTAAAAAGGCTGAACAAAATGCTGATAAATTGTTAGCTAGATTGCCAGCAGGGAAGAAACGGATTGCTTTGTGTGTTAAAGGCACATTTGAGCTTAAAACTTGGCCCAAAGAATATTTTGTGCAAACAGTGACGGAATTAGCTAAGAAGCTAGATGCAGCTTTTTTTATTGTTGGTGCACCTAATGATAAAGAGTATGCTGAGGAAGTAATAGCGGATATGCCATGCAAAGTGGAAAATTTTTGTGGTGAAACCAGTTTGGTTGATTTAGCAGCAATATTCAAGAAAACGGATGTTTTTATAACAGTGGATACAGGAGCAACGCATATTGCTGCTACAACTGGTATAAAAATGATTACTATTTATGGTTGTACTAGTCCTAAACGCTGGCATCCGATTAATGATAAGGCAATTGTGCTTACAAGTGAAGAATCTTGTTGTCCTTGTAAATGCAGAGTTGATGAATGTCCAAGTGCTCCTCAATATAAATGTTTGTGTAGAATATTGCCGCAAGAAGTATTGGATAATATTATTGGGTTGTAGGAGTTATGGTATGCATATTTTATTATTGGTAAAAGATTTTGCTGAAGGAACTGAATTTAATAAAGATGGATTGCCGACTAAGAGCGGTGCAGAATTTCATGCAGAGAATCATGCTTTGCAATTGATAAAAAGAGGTCATAAAGTTACGATAATGACGAGAAAACGGCATTTCTTTGTTAAATCAAGGGAAATTTATCAAGGAATTGACTTAGTTAGATTGCATGAACCGTTTCGGGGGCTAGAACTTATTATTAGATTATTTACAACACATAGAAATATTGACGCAGTATATATAATAGGAAAACCTAAATTTGTTGTGTGGGCTATACTTTGGGCGAAAATTTTCGGCAAAAATAATGTATTATCATTAACGGGAAAAGCAGAATTATTTAATTCTGTTGATAATTGGCGAACTAGAATATTAACTAAATGCAAGCACTATATTGCGTTGTCCCAAGAGATAAAACGTGGGTTTATAACTCAGGGACAAATAAAAGAAGACAAGATCGTTGTATTAGGCCAAGGGATAGATACGAATAAATATAAGCCACCGACAGTTGAAGAAAAAATAAGATTTCGTAATGAATATGGAATAGAGAAAGACGCTTTAATATTGTTGTTTTGCGCAAGATTGGTTCCAGATAAAGGGATAGATACTTTAAAAAAAGTTTGGGAAAAAATTTATACGTTATATCCTAATTCACAATTAATTGTAGTTGGTGGCGGACGTAATGATATTGTAACGGATTTAAAAAAATTATCTAAAACTCTTGATAATAGTATTATTTTAACGGGAGAAGTTAATAATACTAGGAAGTATTATTGCTTAGGTGATGTCAATATATTTCCATCACATCATGAGGGGTTACCAACTTCATTAATGGAGGCAATGTCATGTGGTCTGCCATCAGTAGTATCAGATATTGGTGGATGTGAAGATTTGGTTGAAAACAAGGTGAGTGGATTAAGAGTGCCAGTAGATGATGTACAAGGGTTTATAGATGGTATACGATATCTTTTTGATAATAAAGATAAGAGACATCTTTGGGGAAATGCAGCAAGTAATTTTATAAAAAATAATTGCGATTATGAAGTTGTAATAAAAAAACTTGAAAATATAATCTCAGAAAATAAAAATGAAGGATAAATGAAAAGTTATTATATGTACTGTTATTTAAGTCAGTGCTATAGATATACTTATTTAATTGATTTTAAAATAGTAATGCTTGATATAGTAATAATGTGCTAATTATTTGGGGATATAAAAAACAGAATGAGGAAAAAACATATTGTTGGAATATTGTGGGAACAAGCAAATGATACATGGTTCTCAAAAGATATGTGTGCTTATCCGTATTATTTAGCTGATAAATATGACTGGAATGCGACTTTGTGTTATTTTGTGGAAAATGAGTCGTTACTGAATTTAGAATATCAAAAGAAAGTTTCGTTAGTAAATTTAGGATGTGAAACTAATTATAAAAAAAAATTAGTTATAGCTAAAAATTATATAAAGAGAAATGCTGCGGAAATAGATATTGTAATGTTGTTTAATTATGGTGGAAACACCTATAAATTAGCTAATTATATAAAAAAGGTAAATCCGAATATATTCATATGGAGTAAATTAGATATGAGTAAAGGTGGATTTTCACATTTTTACGATGGTACGCGTATTAGAAAAATTAAAAATTATGTAGAGCTTTGGAAGAGTCGCAATGTAGATTTATTCACAGTAGAAACCTTTGCTTATTACAAGGTATTGAAAAAATTGAAAATTTTTAATGATAGAATAGGATATTTACCCAATGGAGTAGCACTTTTTCCTATAAAAGAAATCAATATTAACCAGCTTGATAATATAAAAAAAGAAAATATTATTGTGTATATAGGTAGGTTAGATAGCTTAGAAAAAAATGCAGAATTATTTTTGAATTCATTAACATTGATTAGTAAGAAAGTATTGTCCAAGTGGAAAATAAAAATCATAGGACCGTATTCAGATGATATTTATAATAAACATATTATGCTAGGCAGAACTAATATACAATATAAAGAAAATGTGGAATTGTTAGGGAAATTAACCAATAGACGAAAGATTTATGAATTATGCAGCTCTGCTCGCATAATATGTTTGACAAGCAGAAGTGAAAGTTTTGGTATAGCGGTTATTGAAGGGATGTATTTTGGTACA
The DNA here is from genome assembly GCA_934675695.1 of uncultured Candidatus Melainabacteria bacterium. GTDB lineage: Bacteria > Cyanobacteriota > Vampirovibrionia > Gastranaerophilales > Gastranaerophilaceae > RUG14156. The sequence continues at coordinate 16,156 of CAKURN010000001.1, forward strand.
TATCCTGTTTTAACTAACTATGGAGATATTGTAAAAGATGTAACTAATAATGGTAACATTGGAACAGTCGTTTATGAAAATAACGCTAATACGTATGCAAAAGCCTTGGAAATGGCAATGAAAAATGTGGTATCTAATACACACTTGTGTGAAGAATGTAGGGAATATGCTAGAAAAACGTTTAGTTATAATATTTTAGTAGATACGTTATACAACTTGCTGAAAAATTAGTTTTAATAAGGTTATGTAAAAAGTATTGTATAGGGGATTTTGGCATAAATGAAATTTGTTGTTATAGGACCTAAAAAGTATCATTATACGAAAAGCATAGCAGAGGCTATTAACCAATATGGATATGATACATCAGTAATATATTACAATGATTTTTATGAATCATGTACATATTTTCAGCGAAAAATATATAAATATGGTTTTTCCTATATAAAGGAACAGTGGAATAATAATTGGGAAGAATCTTTAATAAAATCTTGTATGGAAATTTCTGATTATAGTAAAGAACAATTATGTATATTAATAACAAGTAATCTAAATTTAAGTAATAAGGTATTAAGCCAATTGAAACAATATAAAATTATTATTTGGCTGTGGGATTCAGTAAAAAATAATAGTAATGATTTTATTAAAAAATTAAAATCTTATAATAGGGTATATGCTTTTGAAAAAAAGGATATACCCTATTTAAAACAAGCTGGAATTAACGCTGAATATTTACCATTGGGATATAGTGAAAAATTTTTTTATAATATGTCTGTAAATGAAGATATAGATATAAGCTTTATAGGTATGCCAGATGACGATAGATTAAAGACAGCTGAATGCTTGGCACAATATGCGTCTGAACATAATTTGAATTTCCGCATATATGGGGAATGGTATGATAAAAGACATTTTTGGAGAAAATATAAATATAGTAAACAACATCCGTATTTATATGAATGTATAGAAAATAGAATGGTATCAGCTGCTGAGTCAGCAAAAATTTACAATAGAAGTAAGTTGTGCATGAATATTAATAGAAAAATTCATACGAGTATAAACCCTCGTACTTTTGAAATTATGGCTACTAATACATGTATGTTTATGAACACTGGCGTGGATATTAACGGTGTATTAGTTCCGAATATAGATTATGTGGAATATAAGGATGATGATTTACTGTACAAGGTTGATTATATGTTGAAAAATGAAAAAGCTAGAAAAAATATTGCTAATTCTGGCTTATCTAAAATTAAGAAAAAATATTCTATAGAAAATCTTTGTAAACATATATTGAATGATGTAAATGATATATAATAAAGGCAGATCGTTAAAATATAAAACTAATTAATATGTAATAAATTGATGATTAGTAGCAATGGAGATCAATTGTAAATGAGAAAGACCCGTAGTGATTGCACAGTAGGAAGTTTTGAAAAAAACCATGGATTACAAAGAAAGTAGAGGATTCATTGCAGCTGCTTATGGCAATATTGTTAAGAAGGTATGGTATATTAGATTGTGTAGGGGAATCTTTTTATAGAAAGATTAAATTATCTTCAGTGAAATTAAAATTTATTTTAGTGATTACCTCGGAACATACTAGAAAAGAATGGCTTCCAGGACCAAAAGCAGAATTGGAAAGAAGATTATTATCATTGCGTAAAATTTGGAATTTAGAAATTATTGTAATGAATCGCGAATTAGCCAATAAATATAGATTGCTTGTTGATAGTTAATATGTTTTTTGATGATAAATAGAATTAGAATCAATTGTTATTACGGGGGATTAAAATGAAGCAAATCAATAAAAGTAAGTTTGTTTTACTATTAACTTTATTGATAGTAATGGTTGTATCATTTTTTTACATGAAAATAGAAATGTCATATGCAGTATTTCTAATTTTATCGTGTATTTTGTTATTTATGATGAGTAAATTATATAATATAAGAAAATATTATTTAACATTGGCAGTAATTACGGCAGTAATTATGTCAGTAATTGCCGTGGCGTTGTTAACCACACATCCAATACCTTTTCAAGCGAAAGAGTATATAAAGTATACATCATTCAGTTTAGCATTGGCACAGTTGTTGTTGTTAGCCAGGAGTCTATTCGGGGGGATGTTCATACTGTATATATAGTATAATATTCATATTTGTCTTATTGCCAATTGTGCTTATATGGGGATATTATTTTTCTTCTGGTGCTTGGCTTAATGTTGAATCATGTATGGCTATTTTGCAAACAAATCCAGCAGAAGCAGGTAATTATGTGCAAGATTATTTTTCCTTGTCGGGCATGATAGGGATTGCGATACTATTTGCTTTTGAGTTTAGTTCAATTTATTATCTGAAAAAAATTAAAATGAAACCGTGCTCTAAAAAACTGCGTATACTCTTGGCTATTATAGTTATTTTAAATATAGCAATGTTATACAGGACCAGGGAAAATATGGTTTTAAATATTTTTTATGATACCAAAGCTTACGCTAACTCGTATAATTCATTTGTTCAAGCCAGGACTGAACGGGAACAAAACATAGCACAATTAATTGGCAATGTAAAACAAGGTGATGATGGAGTATATGTATTAGTGATAGGAGAATCAGAAACTAGGGATCATATGTCGTGTTATGGTTATAATCGTAATACAACTCCGTGGATGTCTAGTATGCTAGAAGATAAAAACTTTATCCAATTCAATAGAGCTTGGTCTTGTGCGAACGATACGGTTAGTGCGCTTACTTATGCATTGACCAACAAAAATCAATATAATAATATATCACTAAATGAGGCGGTATCGATAATAGATGTTGCTAATGCTGCTGGTTATGATACAGTATGGTTAAGTAATCAAGTACAATATGGATTGGCCGATACGCCAATAACAGCTATTGCAGCAGAAGCTAAGCAGCAGATATTTATTCATGATAGAGTTGGCAGTATGAAAGACGGTCGTTATTTAGATTTGCCAGATTATTTTGATGAGAAATTAATTCCTCAATTGCAAGATTTAAAACCGACGTCAAAAATGTTGATAGTGATTCATTTGATGGGGAGTCATTATTCATATAAAGTGCGTTATCCAGCAGAGTATAATATTTATGATGACACAACTGCTGAAAGTCATGATATTAATTGTTATGATAACACAATCATTTATACAGATTATGTTTTAAAAGAATTATTTGCTACGTTAACAGAATGGCCAAATTTTAAAGCAATGCTATATTTTTCTGATCATGGAGAAGGCATTGATGCTCATGTTGGTCATGATAGCAATAAATATACACCGCAAATGACAAGGATACCGATGTGGATATATTTATCAAATCAGTATAAGAATCAGCATGAAGAAAAAAGTATTAAAATGATAAATTCAAGTGATAAAACATTTACTAATGATTTGATATTTAATACGATGCTGGATATGATGAATATAGATATTGGCAGATTAGCTGAGCCTGATAATATGATTTTTAATGCTAAATATAATGATGATTTTTCAAGGTTTAAAACATCTTATGGACGTAGACCTTTATCAGATGAATGATATTGTATTATATAAAAAATTGATTGAGAATAGATTATGGCTATAGATTTAAAGGAAGAAATTCGTAATGAAATAGCAGCTATTGCCCCTAATTATAACGTGCAAAAATAGTATTGTTTGGCTCACGAGCTCGGGGGGATAATCAACTGTTCAGTGATATACGAAAAGTTAGATAACTCATGTAATGAAAAAATATAATTGAGATAACTTTGTTTAATAAAGATATTCCAACAGCATAATTTATGGCTTATGAAGTAACTGACCACATGAGAGGTAAGAGGCTTAATGAAGGGAAGCTATGAAGTAATAGTGCAAAGTCGCAGACTGCAATATAAGTTTGTAATTAGGCGCAATATACGATTATCAAAGGAAATAGTGCTACAGGCAAAACTACATTGCTGGAAATGATACAGGAATATAATGATAATGGCTGGGAAAGTGGTGTTACTATAAAGTCTGCTAAAGAATGTGTAGTCTTATCGGGCAGATTTTGGCAATCTGATTTGAAAAACATTTCTAATTCAAATATATTTTCATGGCTTTTGCAGCACAGCGATGAAAATATACTAATAATTGCCGATGGTGCAGCTTTTGGACCGGAAATGTCGCGTATAACTAATTTTATAAAGCATCATCCGAATATTTCGTTATATTTGCCGGAATCATTTGAATGGCTGCTGTTAAGCTCTAAGTTATTGGATGATGGACATATAATTAAGCTTTTAGCAAACCCTGCTAATTATGTAGAAAGTAGCAAATTTTTTAGTTGGGAGCAATTTTTTACTAATGAACTAATTAATTTGACAAAAGGGACAATTTGGCAATATTCTAAAGGAAAACTCAATAAAGTATATTTAAATAAGACTAATATCGAGAAAATCATGGTGAATGTGCCAATTGCTGCTTTAACTGAGGTGGAGTTATAGTGTTACATGTATATTTTGGTGATATGCCAAATGCAATATATAATACAGCCGTTTATTTTAAAAACGTTTATGATGATGATTGGATTGTTGATGAATTCAATAAGAAAATGATATTAGATGTTGATAAATCAACGGTATTAGGCAATGGCGTAATTGATAGTCCGGTATTAGGCAAGATTTCGCCGGAACGGTTGTCGGGTGGTGTAAAAACGCTGATGCTGATTCGGCATATGCCAGAGCAAGTATTTAACGCATCGGCTTGTGGTGATAATTGTGCTAAATGGTTATTAAAAATAGCTGAGCAAGAGGATAGAACCATCAATTTGCGTCATTTGATGGATTTTGGTGATGGAAAGTTTACGATGCATATTCTAAACACTGGTGATATAGTCCATTCAATGGGGGAATTGGTGCCGATAGCAGGCTTAATAGTTGGCTGAAATACAGGGCGTTGGTTAATAGGACAAATAATTTTGCTTAATGAAAAGGCGCCAAATGTAGAGTTGCAGTTAAGGTGGAATAATTTTGTTTGAGTTATTTTGGCAGGGGGTGCAGCAGGATTTTAAATTGATGCTGGTCGCCCCGTTAGTTTGTGCTGTATTTCGGTTAGTTTTTATATGGATTTATGGTCCGAAAAAGACGCCAAAGGGCGAGTGGCGCAAGTGGTTTGAATGTTTTCGCTATGGCTTTTGGTGGGGGCTAGATTTTAATGCCTATGTTTTTTTATATGCAATGGTTTTGGTAAGCCTGCCAGGAGCATTTATTCCCGTTTATTATGAGCTGGGAGATACAGTGCGTCTAGTGGGGGGGGTCATATATCTAGCGGTGCTGTACACGGCGTTTATGGGGAAATTGATTTTTTATTATCATTTTCATGATACTTTTAATGCAACGCTTAAGCTAGGACGCAAGGCGGATAAAAAGAATTTTATGGATATTTTCTTTAGGCAGAATCATGGCATTTGGATTTTGCTTGGCTATATTCCGTATCTATTTATCAGTGACAAGGTTATAACGGCGTTGCTATCGCTGCCGTCGTTAGCCTATATCAAGTTAGATTCAGTAATTTTGCAATATGGATTTAATACGCTGGTATTTATTGGCGCAGTAGTGTTTTTCTATTGGCTGCGTTATGGCGGGACGCTTAATCATCGCCATAAACCGGAGTGGGATGATGTTCCGCCGTTAGTTAAAAATGATTTATTTATGGGCAAGGCAACTATGGATGATCTCATTGCTTTGGAGCTGGCGTTAAAGCAGCCGGTTAGTGAGGCATTAAAGCATGATGATGAGGAAGCAGCTGCTATTATGCAGCCGTTGCTAGGGAAAAAAATCATCCATGAAAATCCTTTAGAATGTCTTAAGCATCAGGCAAAGGGGGCTTTAATAACTAAACCTAAGCATATATTTTTCTTGCTAGGAGAGTCTCATGCGCAGGTTGGTTTTGATGCGCTTTATAAAAATATGCATTTGATGAGTGCTAGCGAAGAATTTCGCCGTCAAAGCGGTACTGTTGCCATAAATAGTTTTTTGCCTGGCGGGATGCGCTCAAGACCATCACTGGTGAGTATTACCTCTGGCATTTATGATGCTGATATGGAATTAAATGAGAATAAAAATTTTTGGTATGGCAATATACCAACATCATTACTACTGCAACTCAAAAAATTAGGCTACCGTACCGAATTTTGGTATGGCGGGGCATTAAATCATGGCTGTATGGAGCATTTTGCGCCAGCGATAGGTTTTGATGTCTGCCATCCTGGTCCGGAGTTTTGTGGTAATGATGCGCCGCAGACATGGCTAGGTGTTTATGACCATGTGTTTTTAGCCAAAGCAGCGGAGCTGATAAAGTCGCAGGCAGCAGCAGAACCAGTTTTTCATTTGCTCTATACGACGTCTAATCATGGTCCGTATGCGATGCCATTTGCTGACTTTGGTTTTGATATTGATAAAATCATGCCGGAGATGCCACTAGAACTTAGGCGCGACAAGAAAGTATGGCGTCAGCTAGGGGCAGCTTGGTATGCTGATCAAAGTTTGATGAAATTTGTTAAGGCGATGCAAGCTGAGTATCCAGACAGTTTGTTTATCGTAACTGGTGATCATTCAGCAGGGCTGATACCGTATCAATATGGTTTAGCTGGCAGAAAAGAACCGTCATTGCGTGAGGAAGTGCTAACATCATTTGCAATGCATCATCCGGAGCTTACTGCTGCGATGTTAGCTAATAATACTATTGGCGGGCACATGAATATAATGCCAACTATCATTGAGCTCATTGCACCAAAAGGGTTTGAATATATGTCATTAGTACCAGCTCTTACGGAACCAATTGATCATGTAGTGACGCCTTATTGCTGGCTTAGCAAGGACGAGCTAGGCTATTATCATAATCATATTGCGCAAAGCTTGGCGGTAACTAGTGAGATGCTTCCCATAAGGCAAGAGGCGGACAGGTTTAAAGCTGAACGCGATGCCTATGTGGAACTAACGGGCTGGATAATAAGGCATCCGGAATTATTAGATGATGCTGGCATTGGAAAATTAATTTAAAAAAATTGACATTTTGTTTATTTGACTTATTGACTTTTATGCTGAGCTGAGTATAATAATAATTGTAAAGAGCAAAGGGAGCCGAAGAAAAGAAGGTTCTCGGCGCTCCAAGCAAACCAATATGATTACGGATTGTCAGATTTACGATTTAGCAGGTTTGACAAGTATAGAAAGGGGTAACAGATTATGTTTGGTTTGGTTCCATTTGGTTCAAAAAAAGATTTGACGAAAGCGAATGCTGATGGCGCCCGCAGCATCTGGGACGTCTTTGATGAGCCGTTTTTCCAAAATGACTTTTTCCCGAGTGTTGATTGGACTCAGTCAGGCGGTATGAGAGTTGATGTCAAAGATAACGGCACGAGTTATGAGCTTACCGCTGACTTGCCGGGAATGAAAAAAGAAGACATTAATCTTTCGTATCAGAATGGTTATTTGACGATAGCCGCTAAGAAAGATGAGACTAACGAGCAGAAAGACGATGCAGGCAATTATATTCGCCGTGAGCGTCGGGCAGGTTCAGTTAGCCGGTCCTTCTATATTGATAATATCGATGAGTCAAAAGTATCAGCTGAGTTTAAAGATGGCGTGCTGAAGGTTGATTTACCAAAATCAGCTGCAGCGGCTGCCTCAACTAAGATTGATATAAAATAAACAGACTTCCCTTAAAATAATCTCTATAAATTCCTTAACGTGAGAAAATGACGCCTGTCATTAGCTTTAGGCTAGTGGCAGGCGTCATTTTATTTGGCAAATTGTCTTAGGGCACCAGGACCATCGGTAGCGGTAGCAACCTTGGTTTCCGCAAATGTTCGCATATCGTTTAAAATATGCAGGGAAGCGTCGATTAATTCAAAGCCAAGAGAAGCGATAAGACCGCCAGGCATGGTTATATTAGTTTGCAGTAATTTTGGCTGGACATGCAGAATATATGGTCTTACAGCTGGACATAAGAGCTCAGTATAGCGGGCAATTATATCAGTGGCTTCGTCGTCAAGTACGATAAAGCTGCTGTTGTGAGCAGCGGCTATTATGGCACCAATAAGGGCGCCAATTAGCGGCTGATAGGCACTAGGAGCATAGCGTAAAAATTCATCCGCAGGATATTTTAAACTGTTATCTGAATTTAGCAAGGCTTTGCTAAGTTCACTAGCAGTAGTGCCAAATGGTGTATTTTCATCGGGTTCAGTAATTGCTAATCCTAGCAGTGGCGAGGTTAACGATAGATATTCGCCTTGGTTACGACCAAAATCAAAGGCGGTGGTTAAGGAGAGACTGCTGCGGACATGAGCCAAGGTTACATTTTGACTGTCTTTTCCCTGCCAAGCGGCAATTAGCTGTTCTTGCAGATTATTGCTGTTTTGTCCAGTGAAGCATAACAATGTACGCTGTATATCATTAGGGGGGAGTTCGTCACCGATAATGCCGGCAGTTTCGACCGCAATTTGCTCTAAAAATCCCAGACTGTATATGGGTTTAGCTAAATTGTCAAGCCGTTGCTGGCAAAGCGCCATTGATTCTTTGTCGAGATCCTGCATCGTTTTTAAATAAAAGTCAAAGGTTTTATCAGAGATTTTGGTAGTTGTAGTGGTCATATATTTATGCTGAAAAGGAGTTTCAGCTTTGACTTGTGGTAAAGCATCGAGCACGGACCACATAGCCAAGGTTTTTTCTAGCATTTTCGCTAAAATTGATGAACCACAAGCTTCACCTAAGCGAAAATCCAATGTCATAACTGGTTTTAATCCCAGCTTTTGTAAGGTGAATTGATGTGATTTTTCGCTGGCAAGATGAGAGGCTAATGTATAATCAGTGACAATAGGGCTAAAAGTTTGGGCAATTAGAGCCGCAGCTCCGGTGTTGGCACCATCTAAGAGGATGATTTTTTTATGCGCAGCGGCAGCTAAGATAAGTCCGGTGATAGCACCTAATTCAAATCCTCCCACCTTGGCTAAAATATCAATACCATCAGTGGCATCGGGCTGGTTTACGGTTAAGGCTTTTTTTACTATACTGATTTTTTTTTGCAACCGTTTGGACGATATGTTGGTGCCGTAGCCGGTTACTGTTTCCGGGGCGAGCTTACAGCAAACAGCGCATATAGCAGCGCTTGACGTGGTGTTTGCAATACCCATTTCACCAGGCAGCAGACAGTTAAAGCCTTGGGCAAAGGCTTTTTCGGCGAGACTGATGCCGGTTTCGATAGCCTGAATGGCCTGCTTATGGGTCATAGCAGGACCTTGCGCAATGTTTTGCGTACCTGAAGCTATGCGGGCATTTATGAGATTAGGAATATCGCTGGTATCAGCATTAATTCCCATATCGACGACCATTAGCGCTGAATCGCAATAATTAGCGAGCGCATTAGCGGCAGCACCACGGCTGATTAAATAATTTTTTACCATTTGCAGCGTGGTTTCAGGGGGATAGGCACTAACGCCTTCTGCCGCAACTCCGTGATCGCCACAGCAGATGATGGTGCATTTTTTTAGCTGGGGATGACGCTCGCCGGTTATGGCAATAGTGCGCAAGAGCAGCCGTTCTAATTCGCCAAGAGTGTTATTATCTCCTTCCATGACTGAACTAAGGTGCTGCTTTATTTCGTGCGTCGTATCAGCGGCAACTGGCTGAATGGCTTTTATAGTATTTGCTAAAAGGCTCATAATGACTGCTCCTTTCGCGAAACTTGTTTTAAAGAAAGTCCAATGCGGTTGCGGTCTTCGTCAACATTTATTACCCTGACGGTTAAAATATCGCCAACAGCAACTACGTCCAAGGGATGCTTTATGTGGTGATTGCTCATTTCTGATATATGGATAAGCCCAGCTGTTTTTAAGCCAATATCGACAAAGGCACCAAAATCAGTAATATTGCGGACAGTTCCGCGCATGATGGTACCAGGCTTTATATCTGATAATTTAACAATCGCTTGTCTGGTAAGCGGAGCTGGCAGATCTTCGCGCGGATCGCGGCCAGGTTTTAGGAGTGCCGCTAAGATATCAGCAACAGTTGGTTCACCAGCCGTTAGCTTGGTGGCTAATTTAGCGGGGTCAGCTGATTTTATTTTGGCTGCCAGTCGTGCCAAGGAATTTTTGTCATTTAAGTCCGAGAGAGCAAAGCCGAGCATTGTTAAAATTTTTTCGGCTAAAGCGTAAGATTCTGGATGTACCGGCGTATTATCGAGAGGAAATGTACCGGCAGGAATACGAAGAAAGCCAGCACATTGGGTAAAGGCAGCTTTGCCAAGCCGAGGAACGTTTAATAGCTGCTTACGGCTGTTGAAGCTGCCATGTTCATCGCGGTAAGCTACGATGTTTTTTGCAATGGCCGCATTGATGCCGGCAATATGATTTAAAAGAGCACTGGAAGCTGTATTTAAATCAACACCTACATGGTTTACTGCGGTTTCAATAGTAGCATCGAGGGTATGAGACAGTTCTTTTTGATTGACATCATGCTGATATTGACCGACGCCTATTGCCTGTGGATCGATTTTTACGAGTTCAGCTAGCGGATCCTGAACTCTGCGGGCAATAGAAACAGCTCCCCGTATGGTTACGTCATAATCAGGCAGTTCAGCTTTAGCAAGGGCTGAGGCCGAATAAACCGAGGCGCCAGCTTCGTTAGTTATAAGATAATGGACATCAGTTAAATGATTTTTAGAAATGAGATTAGCGGCAAATTGTTCGGTTTCATAAGAAGCAGTGCCGTTACCAATTGAGAGTAAAGTGATGTTATGTTTTTTGATTAAAGCTAGTACGGTTTTAGCAGCTGCTTTTTGCTCAGCCTCCGAGTGAGTAAGTTTCAGCACACCGTGAGCAATAACGCTGCCCGTGGGGTCAACTACGGCCATTTTGCAGCCAGTGCGATAGCCAGGATCAAGTCCCATGACGGTGTGACCAGCTAGCGGAGCCTGCAAGAGCAGCTGCTTTAGGTTAATGCCAAAAATTTTAATAGCTTGCTTTTCGGCAATTTCAGTCAGTTGATTGCGGATTTCCCGTTCCAAGGCAGGAAATAATAATCTTTTGTAACCATCTTCAATAGCTTTTTGCAAGGTATCATTCCAAATGGAATTTTGTTTAAATACTTTTTGATAAATTCGCTGACAGTTAGTCGCATGGTCAATAGTCAAATGGACTTTGAGACAGCCTTTTTTTTCACCACGGTTTATGGCCAGTATGCGATGTGATGGCAGGGTGTGGATGAGTTCTTGATAGTTGTCATACATCGAAAAAATGGCCGCATCCTCACCTTTAGGGTCAAGCTCAGTTACGATATGACCATTATTCCATAAACGCAGTCGCATGGACTGCCGCAAGGCAGCATCTTCCATGATGGTTTCAGCAACAATATCCATGGCGCCGGTGATGGCAGCTGCCGTATCAGGAATATCCTTAGCGGGATTAATGAAAGCAGCCGCTAGCTTTTCCGGCGAGCCATTGGCAGGTACTTGGTCAAGGATCATATCAGCTAGCTTTGCGAGTCCGCGTTCGCGGGCCATTTGCGCTCGTGTGCGCTTTTTTTGTTTATAAGGCAGGTATAGATCTTCTAGTTCTTGTAATTTGCTGGCTTTTTCGATTGCTTGCTGTAAATCAGCGGTAAGCTTTCCTTGTTCAGCAATTTTATTTATGATTTCTTCTTGTTTTTTTACTAGATTGCGCAGATAGTCGAGGCGATCGGCGAGCAAGCGCAATTGTTCATCTTCAAGCGCTCCAGTGGCTTCTTTGCGGTAGCGGGCGATGAAAGGCACGGTATTACCAGCGTCTAGTAATTCGATAGCAGCTGAAATCTGCTTGGGATGTACGTTTAATTCACCAGCAATTACAGTGGAAATATCTTTTATAAGCATTAAATGCACCAGCTTTCATTTTTAAATAGCGGTATTATTATAACATATTGACAGGTAATTTTTTATCGAATACAATTAATATTAAAGAATAATGATTATTGATTTCTGGGAGGGATGAGCTATGACGGGCAGGTTAAAAACTAAAGAAGTTATGACACTTTTGCGAGAAAGCGGATTCAAGGTAACGCCACAGCGGCTGGCCGTCTATGATGCCCTGTCACAGACAACGGCTCATCCGAATGCCGAAATGCTTTATCAGGAATTAAAGCCATATTATCCAACGATGAGTTTAGCCACTATCTATAAAGCCTTGGGGATATTTTGCGAGGTTGGTTTGGCGCAAGCATTAAATGTTGGTGAAGAATCATTTCGTTTTGATGCAAATGCTAAAGCTCATCCCCATATTCGCTGCGCTATTTGTGGAAGGGTAGATGATATCGAGAATCTGCCGGAAAAGACAATGGAGCAGCAAGCTGGTATCGCTACTGGTTATGAAGTTACCGGACATCAATATTATTTTTTTGGTATTTGTCCTAATTGCCAAAAACGGCAAAAACATTAATTTTAGCAATATTTTTCGCTAATTTTGGGCTTGTGCTTTAAATCACAAGCTTTTTGTAGTACAATTATAAAATCACACGCTTTCAAAACAGACAGTAACTTGTCTGTTTTTGTTTTTTCAGGTCTTAAGCTTATTTATGAAGTGGGGGAAGATAATGGATTTATCAATCGGAGCGCTGGGGTTATATGCTTTAGGCGCGCTGACGTTAATCTGGCCTAAAAGGCTAGAGCTGGCGGCACATTATACTGGTATGGTTCTGGCGGTTGTGGCTAGCGTTATATTGTTAGGCTTTTCGCTCTTAGCGTTAGTAGGGGTTACTGGGGGCATCACCTTTCAAACAGGACGGTATTTGTTGGCGGTTGATGGCTGGAGCGCTGTTTTTTTAATGATAACGGCCCTGGCGGGGACGGCAGTCAGCATTTATGGCATCGGTTATGGCCGAGGGTATCTTGGTGAGCGCATACGACAGCTTACGGGGCTTTGGAACTTATTTATTTTATCAATGGTACTGGTAATAATGGCTGGCGATGCTTTTACCTTTATTTTAGCTTGGGAAATAATGGCGCTGGTTTCATTTTTGCTAGTAAATCATGAGTGTCATAAAAAAAATGTTGTTAACGCAGCTTATCAATATATGGTTATGACGCATTTAGGTACAGCCGCTATTTTGATAGCATTTTATTTGTTAGGCAGCCAGGCAGCTAGTCTTTCATTTGCTGATTTAGCGCGCAGTACGCTTGATTATCCTTTGCGCCATGTGGTATTTGCTTGTGCTTTTATTGGCTTTGCCTTAAAATCTGGTCTTATGCCATTGCATGTTTGGCTGCCTAATGCGCATCCAGCGGCACCAAGTCATGTTTCAGCGCTTATGAGCGGAGTTATGCTCAAGGTAGCTGTTTATGGCTTTGGGCGCTTTGTTTTCCAATTTTTGGGCATGGAAATAGTAGTTTATGGTGTGATTGTCATGCTGATAGGACTGATTTCAGCTTTCCTTGGCGTGCTTTATGCTACGATGGAAAAGGATATGAAGCGGATACTGGCTTATTCTTCCGTGGAAAATATGGGCATAATATTTACCGCTTTTGGTTGTGGTATGCTTTTAGCTTCATTAGGACATCCACGGCTGTCAGTAGTGGCTTTTGTGGCGGTATTAGTGCATTCATTTAGTCATAGTTTGATGAAGTGCCTGCTGTTTATGAGTGCGGGAGCTGTTATGCAGGCAACTGGTACAAAAAATATCGAAGCCCTGGGGGCTTTAGCAAAAAAAATGCCTTGGACGGCTGTTTTTACTTTGGTGGGCTCCATGTCACTAGCATCAATGCCATTTACTAGTGGTCTTGTCGGCGAGTGGCTTACTTTGCAAGGACTTATTACACTGGCGTGGCAAGCTGGTTCACAGGAAATGCGGCTTTTGGTAATTGCAGCGTTTATATTGTTAGGACTTACCGGCGCTTTGGCTTTGGGCTGTTTTGTACGGCTGTTTGGCGTTGTGTTTTTGGGACGGCGCCGGTCTAGTGCTGTATTAAAGGCTAAGGAATCACCGATTTCCATGCGCTTAGGTATGGGCATGGAAGCGGTGCTTATTATAATATTAGGCATATTTCCCGCACCGCTTACAGCGTTAATGCAAATGGTTCTTACTGGTGGCAATGGTATTCCTATGCAAAATTTGTTAGGCGTTTTTTGGTTGGGAAATGGTCAAAGCTTTTCGCTTTACAGTCCGATAATGTTGGCGTTTTTATTTAGCATGATACTAGCGGCTTTAGCTTTACCGCTTTTAGGCGGCAAGGTATTTATTAAGCGGGATGTAACTTGGAACTGTGGTACGGTACCTACCCGTCGGCAGCAATATTCAGCGACGGGTTTTTCCAAACCGCTACGCCGGGCTTTTGATTATATTTTAAAACCGCGGCGGGAAAGAGTTTTTCTTCAAAAGGATCATGCGTATTTTGGTCGGCGGATTCAATATAATTTACTCATTCCAGATCAATTTACGGATAGACTTTATCATCCGATAGAACATTTGCTGGTAAAGTTTGCTTCGCTGTTAAGAATGATTCAACAGGGAAGTGTCCGGCTTTATATCGGGTATACGATGATAGCTATGGTGATAGTTTTGCTTTGGGGGGTGATGTGATTGGCTATTATAGATTGGCTGTCTAGGCTTATGGCACCAGGAATTATTCAGGCAGCAGGACTTTTTTTAGTGGCACCGCTTATAGCTGGCATCATTAACAAAACCAAGGCCTTTTTACAAAAGCGGCAGGGAGCTAGTATTTTCCAAGAATACTTTGATTTGTGGAAATGGTGGCGTAAACCGGTAATATTAACGCCATATACGAGCAAAATATTTATCATCGCTCCAGTGATTTATTTAGCTGCTAGTATAATGGCAGCGATAATGGTTCCGGGGCTTATAGCGGGACCAATTTCGTTTGGTGATGCGTTTATATTTGTTTATATATTAGCCTTGGGAAGATTCTTTATGACGCTGGCGTCATTTGATGCGGCGACCGCTTTTGGCGGCATGGGCGGTTCACGGGAAATTTATGTATCAGTGCTGGTGGAACCTGCGGTCATGCTGGCAATATTAGTTAATGCCATGCGTTATGGCTCGACGACACTATCGCAGATGGTAATTAATTTTGATCAGTTTTATTTTACGATACCAGCGGTACTTACCTGCGTAGCCTTTTTTATGGTTATGCTGGCTGAAAATAGCCGGCTGCCGGTGGATAATCCAGATACACATTTAGAGCTTACGATGATTCATGAGTGTATGACACTAGAATATTCAGGTCGGCTGTTAACTTTTATACATTTGGGAAGTATGCTGAAAATCCTGGTATTTTTGGTGTTGTTTAGTGCGCTTTATCTGCCAATAGCAATTCCTGTTCCCGTCAAAGTTTTATTGGGAGCGGTAGCAATAGGTATCGTGGAAATTCTTAATAATAAGATGCGGCTCTTTAAGGTGCGGGTATATTTAGCAGCTGCGGTTATACTGATGATGCTGGCTATTATTGCGCAATAAGGAGGAAAAGGCAATGCAGTATTTAGTAGTTTTATTGATTTTTGCCGTGTTCCTGCAAACTCGGATGATGGATTTACGCCGTTCGGTATATTGTTTAGCCATGCAGTCAGGCATAATAGCTTGTGCTTGTGTAGTATCTGGGGCATCGGAGCAGGGCCTTGCCCATGTAATATTGCCAGGAGTTTTAACTTTAGGCGTCAAGGTGATGTTTATTCCTTGGGCGATGCTAAGATTAATTGACAAGCTGACGGACGAAAATGAATTGCGCTTTGATACTAACGTTAATTACTCCACCATTGCGGCGGCCGTATTTTTAGTGTTGGGGTATTTATTGGTAGACAGACTGATGCCGGGGGCTTTTGGCCGTGATGTTATAGCGGCGTCCATTCTGATGATAATGACAGGATTATCACTGATGGTTATGCGGAAACGTGCTATTATGCAGATGTGCGGTCTGATAACATTGGAAAATGGTATTTATCTTTTGGGACTGCTTATAACTGAAGGGCTGCCGTTAGTTGTTGAGCTAGGCGTTTTTTTGGATGTTTTAATAGCAGTAGTGGTGTTAGTAATTCTTACTAGCCGCATGAGTCTATCATTTATGACGACCGATACTACGGTTATGCACAAATTGAAAGGATAAAGAAAAAGCAATGGAAAATATTTTTTCCCTGAATGAGCTGCTTTATTTCATATTGGCATTGCCAATTTTGTTTAGTGTGCTGGCAGCAGCGAATATAATGAGCTTGCCTATCCTGCATTGGGGCGATCGTTTGACGGCAACGCTTACCGCGATAGCGGCAGGGCTTATGATAATGCAATTTGATCCGGAGTCACCAGTTCACGAAGGTTATTTTTATATTGATGCCTTAAGTCTATGGATGCTGTGCATAATTTGTCTGCTCTATTTGGCTTTTGCTTGGACTAGTAAAGCTTATCTAGATAGGGATACCAATATCCGCTATGGTTATTTGCGCCGGTTTTCGCATTTAGAGGGGCGTTTTTATGCGCTGTCGCATATATTTGTTTGGACGATGATGCTGGTGGTTTTAGTCGATAGCTTGGGACTCATGTGGGTTACCGTGGAAGCTACGACTTTGGTATCAGCACTTTTGGTAGCGTTTAAATTTACTAGAACTTCGCTAGAGGCAGCGTGGAAATACGTCATGGTTTGTACGGTCGGTATCTGCTTGGCACTGCTTGGCACTATATTGGTTTATTATGCGCAGCTTACGGCTTTAGGTGCTTCGCAGCCGCTTGATTGGGCCTTTTTAGCGGCTCATGGCAGCGATTTAAGCCCTGGTTTAGCGAAGATGGCATTTTGTTTTTTGTTTGTCGGTTATGGCACCAAGGTCGGCTTGGCACCAATGCATGCCTGGCTGCCAGATGCCCATTCCGAGGCTCCAGCCCTGACCAGCGGCCTTTTGTCTGGTGCCCTGTGTATCTGTGCAATTTATGCCCTGATTCGCAATATGATTATTCTTCTGCCAGCTATTGGGGTGGATTTTGTCAGCGGTCTGTGTCTGTTCTTTGGTCTATTTACCGTAGCTATGGCAGTGCCTTTTGTGCTGGTACAGAGAGATGTAAAGCGTATGCTGGCCTATTCCTCTATGGAAAATTTTGGCCTGATGATGGCGGCCTTGGGACTTTTTGTGCCTATGGCGGCTCAGGCTATGCTGCTGCATATGTTTAATCATGCTTTGGTGAAATATTCCTTGTTCTATACAGCAGGTACTATTATGGAAGAATTTGGCACCAAAAATATGATGCGTATTCACGGCATGATGAGCCAGACGCCTAGAACAGCATTGGTCTGGCTGTTGGGCATTGTAGGCATTCTGGGTATGCCTCCTTTTGGTATCTTCTTTAGCAAATTCTTTGAACTTTTCTTCGAATTCACCGCTTTCATAATCCCATGTTTCTACTTCTTTTTTT
>CAKURN010000002.1 GCA_934675695.1 uncultured Candidatus Melainabacteria bacterium
AACCACTACACAATTGTAATGGTTTTTGTTATTTAATCATTTTTTTTTCAAAAGCTGTATTCTTTTGTCTTTTGGATCTTCCCAAACCAAATCGCCCATGTTGGTTTTTGTGTAGATGACTCTTGTTTCGTCATCTAAATCTGCTGAAATCATTATATAATAATTATCAAGCCATGGGTTTTCATATACATCAGTTGCAACACCTTTTGCGACTTTTGTTCCTTTTGTCCTGCCGTTTGCGATTTGTTCCATGTTTTGAAACATATCGATACCATCTTGTGGTGTTAGTTTTTCTCTTATTTCTTGAGGTAGAGTTGCATACTGTCGAAGATACTTGCTTTTAGAAGAAAATGTTACAGTATCTTTTTGGATTGGTTTTATCATTTGTGGATTTTGTTTTAAGGAATGTGTATTTTTCTGTACCCCAAACAAACCACAGTCGCTCATTGGTGGAACTCTCATACTTATATCCTTTATTTTCCTAACAACGCTCTTTTTTTGTACTTTTCTTTATTATAACAAATTTTATATAAATATTGTATAATTTATATAAAGTATTAAGAAATGTTACGCTATAAAAAGAATATTCTACACACAATAATAGCAACAACAAGTCCTGCTATATCGGCTAAAATACCAGCTAAAAGTGCAAAACGGAATTTTTTTATTCCAACTGCTCCAAAATAAACTGCAGCAACATAAAATGTAGTTTCGCTAGAACCAGTAATTACAGCAGCCAATTTACTTGCGTACGAATCAACTCCTGAAGAATTAATTATATCGGATAAAACTCCCAAAGTTGCAGAACCGGATAAAGAGCGAGTCAACATAATAATTGTTGTTTCAGTTGGGATTTTAAAGTAATTTAATATAGGGGACAATATTTTTTCTATTATTTCGATAGCTCCACTAGCTCTAAAAGCCGCAGTTGCTGTCATTATTGCAATCAAATAAGGAATTATTCTTATTGCAATATGAAAACCGTCTTTTGCTCCTTCTGTAAAATTTTCATAAATCGGGGCTTTTTTAAATAATCCATAAAGTATTATTGTTATTATGATAAAAGGCAAAATGTAAATTGAAAGGTTGTTTAGTATTTTAATCATTTAAAAATCTCAAACCTTTCTAAAATTTTTGCAAAAAATATAGCACAAACAAAAGCAATGCTGGTTGTAATTAAAGTAGGCAAAATTATCTGTGTTGGGTTTTTCATTCCGTTCGATATCAATATTGCAAGCACTGTCGCAGGAACGATTTGAAACCCTGCAGTATTAATCGCCAAAAAAGTACACATAGAATTTGTTGCTGTTTGTTTGTTCGGGTTTTCTTCTTGCATATCTTCCATTGCTTTTATCCCGAATGGAGTTGCTGCATTACATAGTCCCAGTGCATTTGCAGAAATATTTAAAGCAATATTTGAAAGAGCTTTTTTGTTTTCTTTTAAATCAGGAAAAATTAAAAGAAGCGGTTTTTTGATTATTTTTGCAAAAACATCAACAAGGCCGGATTTTTCTGCTATTTTTACAATACCAAGCCAAAACCCCATTATCCCGATTAACCCAAAAGCTATCTGGACAGATTTTTCGCATGACTCAAAAATTGCTTGTATAGTTGCGTCTGTTTTTCCGTTCAAAACAGCACAAACAAGAGAAAACAACATTAAAAACGCAAAAATGTAGTTCATTTTACCTCTGATAATGGGTCATGAAATATTCTTCTCCTGTAGAAGTGATTGAATATTTTTTTGCTCCATCTACTTCAAAGACTTTTATAAAATCTCCATTAACCAAACCGTTAACAATAGACAAATCAGCTATTTTTCCGGTTGCTTGGAATAATTTTGAATTTATGTATTTCATATTAAAACTGTGTTGACCTGAGATGTGTTTTATATAATATGCACAAATCAAAAACTCATCAATTATTCCATTTGTTTCGTAATTAGACAAAAATGTTTTGAAATCCAAATTTAGTGCTTTTTTCTTTTCCGGATATTCTTTTGCAGCTATGATATTTTGTGATTCAGGTGGGTTTTCAAAAGGACTTTCGTTAGAAAATATAGAATTTATTTCTGAATTGTTTTCTTGATTGATTATTTGTTCTTCTTCATCTTCTTCATCATCAAGAAGTATTAATTCACTGTCTTCATTATCTTCTTTTTGTATTTCTATAGGAGAAATATTTTGAATCGTAGAAGAAGTTTCGTTCATATTTTCTTCTTGTTCTTCTTTATCAAAGTCTTCATCACTCAAAGTGATTTCGCTTTCTATGTTTGTTTTTGAATATGTGTCCGGTATATCGACATCAAAAGTTTCATCTGATGCTATATCTATATTTTTTACTGCATCTTGGACAAGCTCGATTGTCTTGTTTAGAATGTTTTGTTTCTTTTCTTTTTCTTTTTGTTCTTTTTCTTTGTCGTCGTTTAGTCCTACAATTTCAAAATCGTTAGTTTTACTTAAATTTGTTTCTTGTGTTTCATTTTGTAGAGGTTCTTCTTTTATAGAAGTGATTTCCGGATTTTCTTCTTTATCTTCTTCGACTAATGTAAAATCATTGTTTGAAGAAGATTTTTCATTGATTTTTGTATTTTTTTCATCATCTTTAAATGTTGTTAACTCATCATTTGAAGAAGTTTCTGGTTCTTCTTCGTCTTCTTCAATCAATGTAAAATCATCATTTGAAGATGGTTTGTCGTCGATTTTTAGAGCTTCTTTTTCTACTTTTAAATCGGCATCTATAGAAGAAGTCTTGTTTGTTTCTTCTTTTGGGGATTCTATTTCTTTAGGTGTATTGTTTTGGAAAACAAGTTCTTCTTGCGGAAGTGGTTTAAAAGTCAATGGAGAAAGCGATATTTCTTTTTTTTCGCTTTCGTTTGAAAGTGTATCTTTTTGCAAAGATTCTTTAGGGTTTACTATTTGTACAAATTCATCATTTTGTTTATGAGAATTTGTTTCTTTTTTGTCTTCGTCTTCATTTCTTACAAAAGTTTCTATAGTAAAATCATCTATGGATTTTACTATAGTATTTTTTCTATCGATTTTTTTTATTTTATCGATAAATTCTTTGCTTGCTCCAAAAAGATTTGCAAAATATATATCCATCTCTCTTTGGGTAATATCTTTATCTTTGCACTCTAGGCAGTATTCGCCGCCATTTGATTTTATTTTTATATTGTAATACACACTAATTCCTAAATTTATTATTGTTGATGTTTTTTAAGTATTTCTTCTCTCCATTTTTCGAGCTGTTGTTCTACAAAATCAGCATCATCTGAAGAAAATTCTACTTCTAGTTCACCTTTTTTCATTTTGAATACGTATTGAGGCATTTTTTAAAACTCCTAAAATTCCTTTTAACATTATAATAAAAAAATATTGATTTTTCTTTATTTTTTAAGAATTGTTAATAAAATAAAACCCACAGGCATGCTAAAATTTGATTTTTTGCCCAAAATTGTTAAATTATTGGTGTAAATAGAGTATTTTTTAATACATTTGTATGACTAAAACGATATAAATTTTTCCTATAATACTGTAAGAAACCGATTATGGGGATTTTAGAGGCTAATTTTGTATAATTCGATTTATCCAAATATTAACTATCACAGACAAAACTTGTCACAAAGTGCAAGTTCCAATTTCGTTGCAAATAAAAATCAAAAACCTCAATCTCCAACAGAACAATCTAGCAATAATCAACAACAACAAACTTTCCCCAATGGTACAAAAGTTGCAATTGATTATTCAAAAGGTCAAATAAATATCTCTCAAGTATTGATGGATTTTAGAAATACAATCGTTGCAATCAATGCTCCTGATGATGTAAAAGATGAAGTTAATTTGTATTTGAATTTGGTTGATAGAGAGTCAAGAAAAGACTCCCCAAATCGTGATATTGTTCTTGCTAATTTAAAAAATGCCTCTAAAATTTCAGACAATTATATAGCAAATAGCCTAAACAAGCCCTCAAACGTTGTTGAAGGTTGGATTGATGCTTTGTTTTTGCAAAAAATAAATTTAAAAGCTGATCCTGAAGAAATCAATCCGGATTTTCTTCTTGAATTTCCAAAGAAAACTCAAGAAAAAATCGATATTCAAAACGAAACCGAAAAATCTCTTCCAAAAGAAGAAGAAAAAGTTGACCTGGCTCAAATTCAGCAAGAAGCCGAAAATCAGCTAATTGAAGAAAAAGAAGTACCTCAAGAAGAAAATAAAACTCAGGTTACTTATCAAAATATAGAAGTTGAAAGTTCGCTTGATATATCTGAAGAAAATGAATCACAAGCAAAAGACGCTGTTGCTGTCGGTTTTAGTCCTGTTAGTTTAGCTGATACAAAAGCAAAAGAAATCTTTTCTCAAGCAAAACAGCTTCCTCAAACAGAAAGCGGTTACACCGATGCAGTTAATTTGCTGAATGAAGCACTAGGTATAATGGAAAATAATTCAGCAGTCAACGAAAACATAAAAGCTGCAATTCATTTAGAACGTGGAAAAATATTTGATAAATATGATTATGTTGATTATGCTTTGCGTGATTATTTTGAAGCGACAAAAGCTAATGACTTAAATTTAAAAGCAAACGCTTTTTATAAAACAGGGAAAATTTACGATGAATTTAGTGAATTTTCTCCTGCTTTAAACAATTATTTATCTAGTGTTGCCTACAGTGGAGAAGCAGATAATTATACAGGTCAAGCAACAGTTCTATCTAAAATAGCAGATTTGTATGCAAGACAATATGATATAGAAAGATTTGATGATTATTCTTCTTTAGCTCTTGATACTGCTCAAACAACGCATGATGAAGATTTAATTGCAAAAACGTATTCAAATAATGCCCAAAATTACCAGTATCTGGGCGATAACGATAGAGCTTTAGATAATTACAAAAATGCTCTTGAAATTTTTTCAAGAAATGATGAAAGCTATGAACAAATGGCTTACAATTACGAACAAGCAGCAAATGTTATGGACAAATTAGGAAATTCGCTTAAGGCAGCGAAGCTGCAACAGAAGGCACTTCGATATTATGAATTAGCTCAACAGTCCGAGGAGTAACAGGAATTAGTAAATTAATTTTTGAATTTTCTACTTTTTTATCTTGTTTCATCAAATTAATAAATTTCTTTTTGTTAAATTTCATTTTTTTGTTTGCAAGTTCAAATTTGTCTATTAAAGAATTTATTCTTTCGTAGTATTCTTTATCTATTTTTCCAAGATTTAAAGCTAATGTATTTGCATATTTCATGCCATAAGCAACTGCTTGTCCATGGGAAACTTTTTTGTAATTTGTTAAAGTTTCAATCGGGTGAGCAAAAGTGTGACCGAAATTCAATACTTTTCTTAAATTTCCTTCTTTTAAATCAAGATTTACAACGTTTGCTTTTAAATTTGCACATATTGAAATTATTGTTTTTAATTCTTTTTTTACGTCTTGCGTTTGTTGTTTTTCTAAAAAATCTAAAAGATTGTAGAAGTTTTTGCATTTGCAAGAATTTTCAATAAATGCATACTTTAAAACTTCTCCCATTCCGCATTTGTATTCGTATTCATTTAATGTGTTTAAAAATTGCGGGTCTATGATTATTTTTTTGGCAGGATAAAATGAGCCGACGAGATTTTTTCCGGCTTTTGTATTAAAACCTGTTTTTCCTCCAATAGAAGAATCACACATTGCAAGAAGTGTTGTTGGTATTTGGATTAATTCAACCCCTCTTAAAATGCTGGATGCTACATAACCGGCCAAATCTCCGACAACTCCGCCGCCTAGTGCAACGATAGAATCTTTTCTTTCTATTTTTTTAGACAAAAGTTCATTAATTATAAAGTTAAAAGTTTTTATATTTTTGTATTTTTCACCATCTTTTATAATTATTACTTTGTCGGAATTGAATTTGTAGACGATTTGCGGGTATAATTTTGCAATCGTTGTGTTTGTGATTAAAAAATATCTTTTGTCTTCAAAAAAATTTTGAAGCTCGTTTCTGATGTCGTTTTCTATTATAATTTCGCTATTTATTTTTTCATCTAAATTTATATTAATTTGTTCCATATTTCTTTTAATACTTCTTCTTTTGTTTTGTTGTCTGTTGTGATTGTTAAATTAGCTTTTTCGTACAAATATTCTCTTGAATATAGGATTTTTTCAATTTCTTTTTTAGGTTCGTAAACGAGTAATAACGGTCTTGTTGTATCATCTTTTATTCTATTAAAGATAGTATCTGCTGACGTTTTTAAGTATATTGTAAAAATATCTTTATTAAATAGAATTTCTTGATTTTCTTTTGAAAGAACTATACCGCCGCCTGTCGAGATGATTATATTTTCTTTTTTTGAAAAATTGTCCAAGATTTCTGTTTCTTTTTTTCTAAAAGCAGTTTCTCCTTGCGTTTTAAAAAAATCTTTTATCTTGATATTGTTTTCTTTTTCAAAAACTTCATCTAAATCTACAAACAAAAAATCCAATTTTGAAGAAAGAAGCTTTGATATAGTTGTTTTTCCACAGCCCATCATACCGATAAAAGCGATTTTTTTATATTTCATTTATCCTCTTTTGGTAATTTTTAAATGCATTATCGATATCGTTTTTGCAATCTTTAGAAAATTTTTCTAAAAATTCATCTAAAATTACAATTGCTGCCATATTTCTTGCAACAACTCCGGCGGCTTCTACTGCACAATTGTCTGCTCTTTCAAAGTGAGCAAGAGTTTCTTTGTGAGTTTTTATTTCTACACTATGTAGTGACTTTTTCATTGTAGGGATAGGTTTCATAGCAATTGTCATAACTATGTCTTCGCCATTAGACATACCGCCTTCTATTCCGCCTGAGGAATTTGTTTTGTGAAAGTATTTTCCATTTTCGTAATAAATTTCATCATGGGAATTGTAGCCTGATTTTTTTGCATATTCTTTCCCTAAGCCAAACTCGACTGATTTTATTGCAGGTATAGAAATTAATGCTTGAGCCAGTTTTCCATCAAGTCTTCTATCCCAATTAACAAAACTACCCAAACCGACAGGTACGTTTTTTATTGTTAATTTTATTATTCCGCCCAGACTATCGCCTTGTTTTTTGTATTCTTCTATATATTGTTCAAATTCTTCTTTTTTATTGCAGTCACCAATTGAGATAACTTCTGATAAAAATTCGATATTGTAGTATTTTAATATATTTTGACAAATCGCACCAATAGCCACTCTTGTTGTTGTTTCTCTGGCACTCGATCTTTCAAGCACGTATCTTATGTCATTAAAACCATATTTCATACAGCCTGCTAAATCAGCATGGGCAGGGCGAAATTTTGTGATTAATTTTTCTTGTATTTTTTCTTTTACTTCTTGTTTTAGTTTTTCATCTAAAGCATTGAAGTCGATTTTTTCGACACTCATCGGGTAAAGCCAATTTTCAAAGTCTTTGTTTTTGATTTGAAATCCAATGGGTGACGCTGTTGTTGTTGAATGCCTAACGCCTGATGTGATTTTGATTTTGTCTTTTTCGATTTTCATTCTGTTACCTCTACCAAAACCACCTTGGCGGGCAGATAATTCTGAATTTATAAAATCGAAATCTAATTCGTATCCAAAGGGTATTCCTTCTATAATGCCATTTAGGCATTCTCCATGGGATTCTCCTGATGTTAAAAATCTAATTGCCATTACACCATCACCCAAGGTTTTTCTTCTTTTGCGATAATTACTTCAACTTTTGTTTTAGAAATTAAACCTTGTATCAAAGGCAAAACAGGCAACTCAGATTCAAAATGCCCGATATCAATAACAGCATACCCTTCTACTTCCAGTGCTTTGTGAAACTTCATATCGCCTGTAATATATACATCTATGTCGTAATTTTTCAATTTGTTAACAAAACCACTGCCGCCACCTGCACAAACTGCAATATTTTTGGCGATAGTAATGTTATCAGGATTGATTAATTTTACGGTTTTTAGGTTTAGCGATTGTTTGATGTTTTCAATCAACTGTTCAAGTGCAAGCTCGTCTTTTAGGTGAGCTATTTTAATGTAATCTTCTACAGTTATCAAATTTTGCAATCCCAAAACTCCGCAAAGAGCGTCCGTTGTTGAACCGTAGGTTTTATCCAGATTTGTGTGAGCACTGTATACACAAATATTGTTTTTTATAGCTTCCGTAATTAAAGGCGTGTTGATTTTTTTGATTGGTTCAAAAATAACAGGGTGATGCGTAATAATCAAATCGCAGTCGTTTGTGATTGCTTGTTCTAAAACTTCTTTTGTAAAAGACAGTGCAACAAGAACTTTGTTTGTATAATCATGATTTAAGTCAATTTGCCAACCGGAATTGTCCCAAGGTTCTGCAAGCTCCAAAGAAGCATATTTTTCGATTTTTGAAATTATATAATCTGTTTTAATCACAAACAACCTCCAGAATTTTTTTTGCAACTTCTTTCTTTGATGATAAATTTATATCAACTATTTTACCACTTTTTGAAAGAATTGTAACCATATTTGAATCAGTATTAAGTGCTGTTTTTACATCGTTTGCTACAATGTAGTCAAGATTTTTGTTTTTTAATTTGTTTTTTGCACATTCAAGAAGATTTTTGTCTGTTAAACAAAAACCGATTAGTTTTTGATTTTCTTTTTTGTTTTGGCTTATAGTTTTTAAAATGTCCGGATTTTTTGTGAGTTTTAGGTTGAAATTGTCGTCTTTTATTTCTTCTTTTGTAATTTTAAATTCTGAAGAATTTTCTACTTTAAAATCTGAAACAGCAGCTGCCATAATCAAATAATCAAAATCCTGTTTTGTTAATTCATCGAGCATTTCTTTTGCTGAATCAACAAAAGTTGTTTTATAGGGTTTATTCAGTTTGATTGTTGAAATAGCACTCACTTCATACCCCAAATAATACGCCCAATCAGCGATTGCTGTTCCCATTTTTCCGGATGAAGCATTTGTAATAAATCTTACCGAATCTATTTTTTCTCTAGTTCCGCCTATTGTAACCGTGATTTTTTTTGAATTGTTTTTTTTGTTTTGAAATAACAATCTTAATGTATTTTCATAGATTAAATTTATATCGGCGAGTCTTCCTTTGCCTTCTTTATTACAAGCTAAAAAGCCAACTTCCGGTTCTACAATTTTGCAATTTAGGTTTTTTAATTTTGACAAATTTTCTTGAATAATTTTGTTGTTCCACATATTGTCATTCATTGCAGGAGCAAATACTATTGGTTTGTTGCTTCCTAAATATGCACAAAAAATACTCGATAAAAGATTGTCTGCAATGCCTGTTGCTAATTTAGAAATTGTATTTGCACTAATCGGGGCAATTAAAAAAACATCTGCCCATTCGCATAAATTTATGTGTTGAGTGTTATCTCTTGGTGAAAATTCTTCTAAATAACATCTTTCATTTGTTAATGTTTCTAAAACCAAAGGAGAAACGAAGTTTTTGGCATTTGGGGTAATGATTGTTTTTACATTGTGGCCGTTTTTTTTAAAAAGTCTTATTAATTCGTATATTTTGTATGCTGCAATAGAAGAAGTTATACCAATTAAGATATTTTTTTGCATTATTTTGTTTCCTTGTTGTAAATGTCAATAAGTTCTTTTACTGCATCTTCAACTATTTTGTTTTCAATTACATAATGGAATTTGTCAGCATTTTCAATTTCTTTTTTTGCTGCTTTGAGGCGTTTTTGAATAGAAGCTTCATCTTCTGAGTGTCTGCCTCTTAATCTATGTTCTAATTCTTCAAAAGTCGGTGGTTTAATGAATATTGTAACTGCATTAGGACATTTTTCCATTACCTGTAAAGCACCCTGCAATTCAATTTCCAATAAAACGCTTTTGTTTTGCGACAATTTTTCGTTAACAAAATTTTTGTTTGTTCCATAGTAGTTGCCGCTATAGTTTGCATATTCCAAAAATGCATCTTCTTTGATTAATTTTTCAAATTCTTCTTTGGTGATGAAGAAATAATGCATTCCATTTATTTCGCCATCTCTCGGTTTTCTTGTTGTAGAAGAAATTGAATAGACAATATTTCCGTCTACTTTTTTAAAGAAATCTGTTAAAATCGTACCTTTGCCAACCCCGGACGGGCCTGTAAAAATTATTAATTTTGCTTTGTTGTTTTCCATAAATCGCCAATCAAATAGTATTCTTCTAATTATATAATAAATTTGAAAAATGTCATGGAAAAATTATTTCAAATTCATAATGTAATCATGGCTATACCACTCAATATCGTCATACAAACGGGTAAGAGGGATTTTGCATTTGTATTTTATTCTTAGTGCCGTTGCAATAAAAAAATCGCAGAAGTTTGGATTTTGGGCAAATATTGGGCTTGTTAGGTATGTTCCTATAATATTATTAAATCTTGCCCCTTCTGTTTTGTCTTTGTTGTTTCCAAAACCTTTTTGCAAAGTCAAAAAAGGTGTAGTATTTTCAAACAAATGTGTTGTCATAGTGTGGTTTTCAAAACCTACTATAACTTTTTTGCTTAAAAAATTGCAATTTCCAACAACATTTCCGTATCTGAATTTTTTTCCTGCGATAGAATTTATGTTTAGTAGTTTTATGCCTTCAATTTGAGCTTTATTGTGAGGTTGGAAGTAATTTCCGATTAATTGGTAACCACAATTAACAGCAAGCATTGGAACGAGGGCTAGAGTAGCTATTCTTAAAACGTCTTCGTTGCATTTTAAATGCTTTAGACAGTAATTCATAGCTTCCGTGTTTGAGCCTCCAATATAATAAAAATCATATTTAGAAGCCGAAACTATTCTATCGTGTGCATTGATTTCAAATATTTGTGCATCAATATCACGCCATTTGCATCTTTTAAAAAACACCTCAATGTTAGCCCTATCGCAAGGGCTTTGTAAAATATCAGGATATAAATACCCTATTTTTAGTTTAAGAGGATTTTTTGGCATTCTGTAATGGCATCGTTTGGAGCGAGTTTTTTCATTGCTCCATCTTTTCTTGTTTTAAATTCTACAAGCCCTTGCGAAATTGTTTTTCCAACAGTAATTCTAATTGGAAAACCGATTAAATCAGCGTCTTTGAATTTTACACCGGCTCTATCGGATCTGTCATCTAACACAGCTTCTATATTTAATTTAAGAAGTTCATCGTATATATTTTGAGCAACTTTCATTTGGGTTTCGTCTTTTGTATCAACAGGCACAACAACCACGTGATATGGGGCGATTTCTATAGGCCAAATTATTCCAAAGTCATCATGGTATTTTTCGATTGCTGCCGCCATTGTTCTAGATACACCGATACCGTAACAACCCATTATATAAGGTTTTAATTGTCCATCGATATCTGTATATACAGCATTCATTGGTTCAGAATATTTTGTTCCCAATTGGAAAATATTTCCGACTTCTATTCCTCTTGTTACTTTTAGCGGAGCTTTGCAAACAGGACAAAATTCTCCTTCTTTTACTGTTGATATATCAAAAAATTCTTTAATATCTTCTTCTAAATTGCAGCCTACAATGTGTTTGTCTTTTTCGTTTGCACCAAGAACGAAGTTTTTCATGTTTTTTACGGTATTGTCAAAAATGACTTTAACTTTTGTCTTGTCGATACCTTTGTAAGAAATAAATCCTGCAGTTGAATTTAAGTGTTCTTTTATTTCACTTTCTTCCATTGGACGAATTTCTATAGCATTAAGAGCATTAAGCAATTTTGTTTCTTCTACTTCTTTATCCCCTCTGATCATTGCAACGACAGGTTTTGAATCTGCAATATATGCTACTGTTTTTAAAATGCAATTTGCATTTATTTTTAAGAATTTTGCTAAATCTTCTATTGTTTTTGTGTTTGGTGTGTCTACGATTTTTTCTTCTGTATAGCCATAATCAGCACCATCAGTAGATTCTTGCGGCAAAATTGAAATTGCATGGTTAGAATTTGCACTATAGTCGCATTTTTCGCAATAGAATACGTCGTTTTCACCAACTGCTGTGTCTGTTAAAACCATAT
This sequence comes from uncultured Candidatus Melainabacteria bacterium, assembly GCA_934675695.1. Classification (GTDB taxonomy): domain Bacteria; phylum Cyanobacteriota; class Vampirovibrionia; order Gastranaerophilales; family Gastranaerophilaceae; genus RUG14156. The sequence goes on from CAKURN010000002.1 coordinate 11,992, forward strand.
ATTCGTGAGAAACCGCACCGCCTATCGCTCCGCTATCAGATTGGACAGCTTTCGTTTCTAAGCCGCAACGGTTAAATATGTTTGTGTATGTTTGAGCCATGACTTTATATTCTCTTTCCAAGTCTTCTTGGCTGGTGTGGAAAGAGTATGCGTCTTTCATTATAAATTCTCTACCTCTTAACAAACCGAAGCGAGGTCTTATTTCATCTCTGAATTTTGTTTGTATTTGATAAACATTTAAAGGCAATTGTTTGTATGATTTTGCGACATCAGCTACGACAGATGTTACAACTTCTTCGTGAGTTGGTGCCAGGCACATTTCTATATCGTGTCTATCTTTACATCTTAACAATTCTTTACCATATTTTGCCCATCTTCCGGATTTTTGCCAAACTTCTGCAGGTTGAACAAAAGGCATGAGAAGTTCTTGAGCACCTGAAGCGTTCATTTCTTGTCTTACTATGTTAGAGATTTTCGTCAAAACCCTTTGTGCTAAAGGCATATACGTGTATATTCCGTTTGCAAGTTTTTTGATAAAGCCTGCACGAACAAGAAGTTTGTGTGAAATAGCTTCTGCGTCATTTGGAAATTCTCTTAATGTTTGTACAAACAGTTTTGACATTTTCATGGTTGTTTTTTCTCCTGTTTTTGAAATTTTATTGATTTAATTTTAGACCAAAAATTAAAATATTGCACATGCTAAAAAAAATATATAAGATATTGTATATGGATATTTTAAACATAATTAGTGCTAATGTAGTTTTTATACCTTTGATATATGCTTTGTTTTTGCTTTTTTGCAGAATAAGACTGGTTTTGGTCAATAAAAAAGTTCTCAATTATGGTTTATCTGTAATTAATTTGTTGAATTTTGTTTTGTGTTTGGTGTTGGGGTTTTTTGTATATTTTAAAAACTCTATAATTGATTTTGGGTATGAAATATTTGATTTTTTAAATATAGAATTGATATACGGCTTTAATATCAACAAAACGAACGCTTCTATATTGATTTTTGCAAGTTTGTTTTATTTTTTGTTTAGTTGTTATCTTGTAAAGTTTTTTAAAGAAAAAAAACAATTTTTATTCACAAAACAAAGATACTATATTTTGTTTTCATTGTTGATTTTTGTAACATATTCTTTTATTTGTTCAAACAATCTTTTATTATCAATGATTTTTGGTGCAATTAGCACTTTTGTTCTTTTTGTTTTTGCATATTTTGATATTTTTAAAACAAATGCAAACTACAATATAGTTCGTTTTTTGAGATTGAATTTTGTTAGTGATTTTTGCTTTTTTATAGCGTTTGTTTTGTTTTTTAAATATGCTGTTTTAGCAGAAAATTTTATTCAATCTACCGCAATAAAATTTTCAGATTTGAACGTTTTTTTAAGCTATATGTTAGGAATAAGTTCTTGTATCGAATACAAAATTGCAACAATTTTTCTTTTGGGTGCAATTTTTATCAGATTAAATATTTTTCCTTTTAATTGTTATTATAGTTTTTTGGCAAATTCTTCCAGAGTCTTTTATTTGCCTGTTGCGATTTGTGTGAATAATTTTTTGGGAATAATTCTATATTTGAATATTGTTCAGATGTTTGGTTATTTTCCAAAAATTAAATTGTTTATTTATGCTTTTGCAATTGTATCGTTATTATATTCAATGGCTTCTTTATTGTTTGAAAAAAACATAAAAATACTATTCGGGTATTTGATTTCTATTATAAATTCTTTATTTATTGTTGGTGTTTTGTTTTTTGAAAACGCTATATATGTTTATTTTGGGTGTTTATTGATTTTGCTTCTTGTATTATTTAAGTTGTTTTCAATTGATAAAATGAACTTTAAAAGAACACTAATAAACAAAAATAAAGGCTTTTATCTGGAAAAAATTCACATAATCATTTTTGAGGTTTTTCTATTAAAAATAGCTAATATCTTGTTATTTTTAAATAAAAATATATTAGAAATGGTTTTTAAAATATTTTACAAAATATTAAACGTAATTGTCGATATTTTGGTAATAAGACACATAAAAGCATCTAGAATCGGTATAATGAGAAATGTGTTTTTAGTTTTTGCTTTGTTTATAATTTTAACTATTATAATTATTTTATTTGGAGGAGTAGATTTTGGATAAAACAAAATATGCTGATATATTTCAGATTGTTTATTTACTAGCTCCGTTTTTTGTCGTTTTTGTAATGGCTGTTTTTCAAAACATAAAAAATCCGGTCTATATAAGAAGAATTTTGAGAATTTTCTTTTGTTTTGAATTGGTTTTATTTTTTGTTAGTGAACTTTTTACAAAAAGTTCTGAATTTTATATAGGTAACATTCATTTTATAACTAATTCGCAAGATAAAATTTTAATTTATATTAGTATTTTTTGCTTTTTGTTGTTCGTCAGTTTTTCAAAAACACTTGTTAAATTTGCAAAAAAACAATTTTATTTGATTTTAGTTTTGTTGTTTGGTGTATTAAATTTATTTGTTATGTCCAACAACATCAATGTTTCTTTAATATCATTGTTTTGGCTTATTTTGATTAAGTTTTTAGTTTCTAATATTGCATTAAAAGAAAACATAGATAAACAAGAATTAAAAAAACATTGTGCCTTGGATTTTGCTTGTTATTTTGTTGGAATTTCATTAATCTGTTATGATTTTTTGAGGTATTTTGTCCTTAATGATATTCCTTTTGAATTTTCTAATGTTTCTAAATATTTTAGCCATATAAATGACACTGCAATTGAAGTTACTTTTTTAGGTTTTTTGGTTTTGATTTTTTCTCTGTTAGGATTTTTAAATACATTTAACAAATACAATAAAATTTTTACTAAGCTTCCAATATACAATATTTCAATTAGTGTTTTTGTACAGTTTATTGCCGGTGTATCTTTACTATTTAAAGTCTACAATAGCTTTGATTATTTGTTTTATCAATACCAAAATGCAATTAGTATCTTTGTTTTGCTTGTTGTTTTATACAATACTATTATTTCTTTTAAACAAAGTAATTTATTTAGCTGTATAAATTCTATTTTTATAGGAAATATTTTTATCGGAATTTTTAGTATTTTTGCATTTAGCAAAGTCGGCAGTTTTTTTGCTTTTTATTATTTTGTGGTTTTAATTGCTTCTTATATTCCTTTATTGTTTGTTTTTTCTTATTTAGAAAATACATTCAATACAAAATATATTGAAGATTTCAAAAAGATTAATGATAAAACAAACACTGTTCAATTAAATATACTGTTCTTTTTGTTGAATTTTGCAAAATTACCTATTTCTTCAAATTTTCTTTCGTTTTTGGTTTTGTTTTTGACAATAAATTCTATAGAATATGACAATATATTTTTAAAATCACTTCCTTGTGTTTTTTTGGTGTGCATGATTATATTTGGAATTAGTTGTCTTAATTTGGTATATAAAATTTTAATTGAACCTGTAGAAAGTGACAAAAATAGGCATATATTATTAAATCACCAAAAAGTCGTCTTTGCGTCGTTTTTTGTATTTTTGTATGTTTTGCTTTTTGCTGTTCAAAGTTTTATGAGTAATTTTAAATTATAGTTTTAAAGAAAGTATCAATATGGAAAATATTATTAATACAATAAACAACCTAAATTTTTCAAATATCACTCCTTTTTTCGGGTGTGAGAGTGTTTTGTTGTTTGTGTTTTTTATTAATATATTGTTGTTTTTGTTTTGCAAAAGAAAAGCGAATGTAAAAAAACTATCTGATTTTACTGTTGCTATTGCTTTTTTAATAAACACTTTAATATGCGGAGCTGTATATTTTTTAAATATAGGAAATTATCAATCTGAAACTTATTTAAACGATTTTTTGTATTTGAATACAGAAGGAATATTTTTAAAAGCCGTTGTTAATATTTTGCTTTTAATGTTTTTATTTATAAGTTCCAGATTAATTAGACAAACTTTGTTTAAAACACCATTAGTCAATGCGAATTTGTGCATGATTGGACTGTTTTCTTGTTTTTTAACACAAATAAACAATGATATACTGGCGTTTTTGTTATTGGATATAGTCGTATTTTTTATATATAAATATGCTTCTTTAATGAAAACAAAAAAAGACGGGTTTTTTTCACCTGATTTTTTATTGTTGAATGTGATTTCCAGCGTTGTTTTTTATTTAACAATAACAATTCTTAGATTTAACGATTCTGATTCTCAAATTGCTATTTTAAATACTGTCTTGTTTTTGGCGTATTTATTAAAATTGGGTATTTTTCCAAGTGCAAATTATTTTTCTATTTCAAATCACAAGAAAAATCTTCCGTATTTGGTGTTGTTGTCTGTGTATTTGCCTTTTTTGGGCGTAATTGGATTGATAAAAATATTTAGCAATATAATTTTATCCGGCGATATTTTTATGATAACAAGTGCTATATTTTTATTTTTGTGCGTATTTAATATTGCTATTTTGACTTTAAAAACAAAAAATATTACGAAGTTTTTTGGAAATTTGGGGTTATTTTTTAGTATTTTTGTAATAACTAATTTTCTTGTTTCTATAAATTCTTATTTTAGCTTGAAATTAGCTTCTTTGTTTGCTTTTGCAATGTTTGCAGTATTTTCTTTAATTGCGATTTTTAAAATCAATAACAAACAAGAAAAACTCTACTTTAGTGCCTTTAGAGGTGTATTTTTAAAAAACAGGTTTTATACTTTTTTGTTTTCTTTGAGTATACTGTTTTTGTTTTCTATAATTCCCAGTGCTTTAATGACAAATTCTTTAATTGCACTAAAAAACATATATTCTTATGACAAATTTGGTTATGTTTTGGCTTTTGTTTTGGTATTTTGTTATTTGTTGTTTCTTTTGAGAGCTTTTGATTTGATATTAAATTGCTATAATTACGACAAAAATTCAAAAGTAAAAATGTTTATAAAAAAGACAACATCGAATTATGCTGTCTTTTTTATGGCTATATTGTTTTTGATATTTGTTTTTGTTATAGATTTTCTACACTATATGAATCATTAAATTTGTCTGCATATTCAGGTACATCGTCGTTCCAAGTGTTAGTGAATTGGATTTGATGTTCGCCAAAATTTCCGTCGTCTTGCAAAGGATCAAAGTAATTTTTTATTGCGGTATAAGAACGACCCAGTGCGTTTTTGCCGGTTTTTTTGGTGAATGCAGCGGTTGTTTTTCCGTTTTTGCCTCTATTCATTCTTGTTGCTGTATCAACTGATTGTATGGTGCTTTCAGAAAAACCTTGTGCTCTTAAAACATCGATTTTTTGCATAGTGCCTTCTTCGTAATATGCAAAAGATGCTCCTGTTAAACATAAAGCCAAACATAATGTAATTGCAAATTTTTTCATCAAATTATCCTCAAAAATATAAACATCTCACTAATTATTATATATTATATTATTCTTTTTACAAAATTTTTAAATCATTCTTAATTAGTATTTCAAGTTCATTTAATAGAACTTCTTGTGGAACTTTTTTTATCATTTTTCCTTTTTTAAAAATGTATCCTTCATTTATTGCACCAGCTATACCATAGTCAGCCCCTGCTGCTTCTTTTGGTCCATTAACGGGGCAACCCATTGTTGCTATTGTTATATTTGCATTTAAAGAAGAAAACTTTTCTTCAACTTTTTTTGCAAGCCCAATCAAATCAATCTGTGTTCTTCCGCATGTCGGGCATGAAATAAAATTTACTCCCTCGTTTCTTAAATTTAGGGTCTTTAGTATTTGTTTTGCAAGTCGTACTTCTTCGATTGGGTTTTCTGTTAAAGAAACTCTAATCGTATCTCCTATATTTTCTGCAAGAAGCGTGCCTATTCCGATTGCTGATTTTACAATGCCACCTCTTAATGTTCCGGCTTCTGTTAGCCCTACATGGAGAGGATAAGGAATTTCATTGTATATTTTTCTGTATGCTTTTATTGTTGTCATAACGTCAGAAGATTTAAGAGAAACTTTAATCAAATTAAAATCCAAGTCTTCTAGAATTTTTATATGACGTTTTGCTGATTCTACCATTTTGTCTTCTAATGGCATTGTCTTATTTTCGTACAAATCTTTTTCTAAAGAACCTGCATTTACCCCTATTCTAATAGGTGTTTTTGTTTCTTTTGCCATTTTAACAACAGCTTTTGTATGTTCGATATTGCCTATATTTCCGGGGTTTATTCTTAGGGCATTTATGCCGTTTTCTATTGCAATAAGAGCCAATCTATAGTCAAAATGAATATCTGCAACAACAGGTATTGGTGAATTTTTGACGATTTCTTTTAGAGCGTTTGCACAAGTTTTGTTTAACACTGCGACTCTTATTATATCACAGCCTTCTTTTGCTAATTCTTCTATTTGTTTTAATGTTGACAATGTGTCATCGGTTTTTGTATTTGTCATTGATTGGATAGAAATCTTTGAGCCGTTACCTATTTCTACATTTCCTATTTTGAATTTGATTTTTTCCATCTTTACAATTTATCCTCTAAATGTAATTTATGTTAAAATTTTACCATAAATCAACTTTTGGGGGATTAATGTTAAAAGTCTTTAAATTTCAAAAATCAAAATACCCGATTATTCCGGTTGCGTTTTTTTGTGTGATTGTTTTTTCTTTGTTTACTATTTTAATGATATTTAAAAACAACTATACAAAATTTGAAATCAGAAATTTTATTTCTCCGATTGAACCTATCACTATGAATATAGAAATGAAAGACAAAATAAATTCAAATGTTTTTGTTTGTTATGACGACTATTGTTCTGTTTTGGATAATTCGATTTTATCAAATATTTATTATTCCCACTTTCAATCAGGATACGAAAATACTGACAATAAAAAAATCAAAAATATTATTTTGGCTTATCCTGCTGATGATAAAAAATTCTTTAATGAGTTATTAAATATAGATTTGCATATAGGAAACAAAAAATACTACTTAAATAAAGATGAATTATCAAAAATTAACCAAAAAAAATTCAAAATTGAAGTTTCAAATTCAAATAGCAAAAAGCAAGAAATTGTAGAATATAATACTCTTTTGTTATCTGATAAAGGCAACTATAGAGGAATTTTTAATAATATTTGTATTTTATTTTTGTCATTATTTTATAATTGGCAAATGTTTATTATTCCTTATGCGTGGTTGTTTTTTGCATTTGTGTTTTATTTGTTTAACAGAAATGAATTTAATTTCAATTTTAAATTTCTAAAAATAAAACCAATATATATTTTATCTTTTGTGTGTTTGGTTGGGGTTTTGTTGAGATTGGATAATATTTCTTATTATCCTTTGTGGACTGATGAAGTTTACACAAAAACCGTTGCAATAAAAGACTTTGTTTCTTGTTTTAAAGATGCAGGAAATCCTCCTTTGTTTTTTATTTTAGAATATCTAATAACAAAACTAATCGGCACATCAGATACTGCACTTCGATTTTTGCCTTTTGTTTTTGGAATTTCAACTATTCCTTTAGTTTATTTGTTATTTAAAGAAATAAATACGAAAACTGCTCTATTTGCTTCTTTTATGGCTTCTATAAATACTATTTTTATATACCATTCTACAGAAGCAAGAGGGTATAGTTTGTCTTGTTTGCTTGTTGTTTTGAATATTTATTTTTTGTTTAAGTATTTAAAAAACAATTCTTTAAAAAATCTCGTTTTGTATGCAATTGTGATGATTTTATCTATAAATCACAACTATTACCTTTCACTTTTTGTATTTTGCAATTTTATTTGGGGTGTTGTCGATTTGTTTCAAAATAAAAACAAAAAAAATATTCTTTCTTTTGTTATAGCAAATTTTGTTTCTATAGTTACAATATTACCTTATCTTTTTATTTCTTTTAAAGTTGCAATTTCTTCCAGCTTTAACAGTTGGATTCCAAAATTCGGTTTTGAATTGTACAAATATGCGATTAACGAGTATTTTTTAAATAAATACATCTTTTTGTTTTTGTGTATAGTGGTTTTTGTAAATTTAGTTTTGATTTATTTACCAAAAAATATTTTAGAAAAAATGAATTTAAAATTAAATCCCAAAAAATCAGAATTTCTTATTTATTTGGTTTTTTGTTTGGCTTTGATTTTGATTTTAGCAAGCATTGTTTCTGTATACATTAAACCAATCTTTCATAAAAGAGTTCTATTATCTATTTATATGCTTTTATTTTTGATAGAAGTAATTAATATCACCGGTATTGTTGAATTTGTAAAAAATAACAAATATACAAAAATCTTAAAAACTTCATATTTTTTGATATTGGCTTTTGTTTATTTTTCGATTACAAAACCTATGCCAATTATTATGCAATGCAGATTAGATGATTTTATGAATTTAGTTCAAAATGATGCTATAAAATACGAAAAAGAATATGAAATTCACTGTATAACTTGCGATACTGAAGAATATCTTGAACATTATCCGGAAGTTAAAAAATTAAACATAAAATGGCACTATATTGACACAAATTCCGGCTTTCATATAGAAAAATTGAACAAATTTGATTACATTGATAAAAACAAAAAATCAATAATCTATATGCACGCTATATCTACAGATATCAGTCAAATAGCTTTGTTTAATCCATATATTGATATTTTTAAAAGCAATTCAATAAGCAGTGCAAGATTAATTTACAAACCAAAAAACAAAGGAGAAAAGTAATGAAAATAGCTGTTATATCAGATATCCATGCAAACAAATTAGCACTTGATTGTGTACTTTCAGATATAAAAAAATACGACCCTGATATGATATTTTGCCTTGGTGATTATGTTATGGCAGGTTACAACCCTAATGACACAATGGCGACTTTATTTGAATTGAAAGAAAAATACGGCGAAAATTTTAAAATGATTCAAGGTAATACCGATAAAATGGTAGCAGAAGCAAATGATGAATTGATTGAAAACACTATAAAAGCTTTTCCTTGTATGGGATATTCTTTAAAAGAAGATGTAAAAATCATTGATAAAAAATACATCGATTTTATAAAAGAACTTCCTGAAAAAATGGAGTTAGAAGTTTCAAATCTCAAAATTGAACTCGTCCATGGTTCACCTAGAAAACAAAATGAAAATATATATCCTGAACTATTAGAAAAAACAGTAGAAGAAATGGTAAAAGACTCGAATAGTGAACTTATTCTTTGTGGTCATACTCATAAACCTGCAGGGTATAGTTTGTCTATCGGAAAAACTGTAATCAATGTTGGTTCTGTCGGTCGTTCTATGACAACAGATAAAATGCCTGTTTATTTACAATTGAATATAGACAAAAACGGTCAATTCTATAGCGAACATAGAATAATCAACTATGACAACAAACAAGTAGCAAATCACATTTTAATGAGAAATTTTCCTCATTGTGAAGAATTGGCTGAGATGTTTTTGTAATATGAAAAAAAATATTTTACTTTTAGTGTCGATTTTATTTTTGTTTTTGATTATGTTTTTTTTAAAACATTATTTTAGCGTGTTTTATTTTCAAAATGACATAAACAAAATCGCTCTCAATATAGAAACAACAAAAAACATAGGACAAATATATTCTTGTTTTGACCATGATTGTGATTTGATGAAATATGAAAATGGAATTTATACATACAAACTAAACCAAGAAAATCCTCTTTTTTATAAAGAAATTTCAAACATCGAAGTCGTACTTGAAAATGAAAAGAATTTACCGGATATAAAAAATATTTCTGCATTTTACGGAAACAAATTCAGTTATTTTGAAAGAGCTTCTCTAAAAGGAAAAAATATCGATTTTGATGATTCTATAAAATATTCAATAAATCTTTCTGAAATCACAAATTCAAAATCAATTATCCAAAAATTGGGAATTTATATAGAAAGCCTATTTTACAATTGGTATTTTTATATAGTTAGTTATGTTTTGATTGCTATTTATTTTATAAAATATAAAAAGCGATTTGAATTTGATATAAAATATATTTTGCCTTTAATAATATTTCTTGGGGCTTTTTTGAGGATTTCACATATTGATTTTATTCCTTTGTGGAATGATGAATTATATACATATACGGTTGTTTCAGACTGTGGAAGCGGTTTTAATTTTAAAAATATATTTATTGACCCCGGAAATCCGCCTTTGTTTTTCTTTTTGTCTAATATTTGGCTTAGATTTTTTAACAATTCAACATTCTTAATCAGGCTTCTTCCTTGTTTGATTGGTGTTTTTGGGATTTATTTGATTTATTTTGTAATAGATAAAATATTTAACAAAAAAACCGCACTTATAGCTGCATTTTTGATGGTAATAAATATATTTATTGTTGTTGAATCAAATGAAATTAGAAGCTATATTTTTGCAATGGATTTGGTTTTGATTTCTGTATTTTGTTTTTATAAATTTTTGAATAACCAAACAAACAAAAATCTTTTGATGTATTTTATTTGTATTGTTGCACTTGTTAACACTCATTTTTATTGTTTTTTGTTTGCTTTGTTTAATTTTCTTTTTGGCTTTTTTATTTTAAAAAGAAGCAAAATCAAATACGTTTTTGCAAATATTGTCGCTTTTTTGACTTTTGGAATTTATTTTTTAATTTCGTATAAAGTATCTTTATCATCTACTTTTAACACTTGGTTGTCTTTGCCTACTATAGATGTCTTATATAATCATATTGTTTTTTATTTTGGAAATAGTGTATTTTTAATTGTTGCGGTTTTGTTTGTGATTTTTATGTACAAAAAACTTTCAAAATTAGAACAAAATGCGATTTTGTATATTGTTTCTTCTGTAGCTTTTGTTTTTGTTGTTGCTTATGTCTTTTCTTGGTTGGTTAAACCAATATTGTTTGAAAGGTATTTTTGCATATTTTTACCTTTGTTTATTGTTATAACATCGATTTTTCTAAATTATGATTACAAAACAAAATTCAAACCGGTTCTTGTTTTTATGATTTTTCTTTTTTCAATTTCTGCTCCAAAATATGAAAACTTCAATCTATTTAGCAATATTTATTTTATGGTTAAATATTCTACTGTTGATTCGTTGAATTATGACGAAAATTATGATGTTTATTTTGTAATTCCTGATAATATAAAATACACAAATTACTTCAAAAATGATTTTGATAAACTAAAAAACCCAAACATAATAATCTCAAACAACGGTATAAAAGAAAATATCGATATGATAAATGATTATGTCAAAAATTCAAAAAAGAAAAAAGTCGTTTTTTATATGCCTGAGATTTGTACCAATCAAATCATAAAAAAACAATATAATGCACAAAAAATAGTTACTTCGATACTTCCTGTATACAAAATATTCGTGGTAAAATAAATAAAAAAAGAGGATAATATGACAGCGTTAGAAACTTTGCACGAAACTGCCCTAAAAAATTATGAAGAAAAAAACTTAGACAAGGCACTAGAAATATATAATGAAATAATAAAATTAAACCCAATAGACGAAGTCGCTCTTGCTTGTGTCCGTGATATATACGAAGAAAAAGACGATAGATTTAATTATTATTTGGCTCGAGCAAATGTCAATATTGCACAAAACAAACTAGAATACGCTATATCTGACACAAAAAAAGCAATATCAATCGATATGGATAATATCGATGCCAAAAGAAAACTTGCTCGTTTGTACAAAGTTTCAAAACAAAATCTAAAAGCAATTGACGAATTTTCAAAAATTCTTTCTATGAATGAAAAAGACTTCGATTCATATTTTGAGCTTGTTGATTTGTATATGATGGAAAATTCAATCGAAAGTGCTATTCCTATTGCAAAACAAGGCGTTGAAATGTTTCCTGAAAATGCCGGTATAAAAAATATGCTTGCTCAACTTTATTTTAGAGTTAACAACTATGATTTAGCACTAGAAGTTGTTTGTGACGATATGTTTAGAGCAAAAATTCTTCTCCAAAAAGGTGATGATGAAAAAGCAAAAGAAATCTTAAACAAATTCGACCCAAACAATTTAGATGATATTCAAAAAAGAAACTACTATGTTTTAATGGCACAATATTTGTACAACAAAAAAGATTTTGATAATGCTCTGTTAAATATCGACAATTCTGTAAAATTGTCAGGACCTGATGCTGTTTCTTTTCAAATGAGAGCTTTAATTTATGAAGAAAAAGAAGATATGTTTAATGCATATTTGAATTGGGGTTTTTGTAGAAAATGCCAAGGCAGACTCGATGAAGCGATTGTTGAATTTAATCATAGTTATCAAATAAATAAAAACGACAAAACAGTGTTGTTTGAGCTTGCAAAACTATATATGGAGCAAAAAGAAAAATACGTTGCAATGGAATTTTATCAAAAAATCTATGAAATAGATGGTGATAAAGAAGCAAAAAACATATTGGCTGAATTTTATTATTCAGAAGGTGACTTTAAAAAAGCAGAAGAATTTGGAAAAGTAAAAGAAAAATCTACTGCATCTGATGAACCACAAGAAGAATTTGTCGGTCTTTTAGATAGAATAATGAACTTTTTTGTAAAAAAGAAATAAAGTTTTAGAATTTTTGGTCGATACTAAAAATATGAATAACAACAATAACTATCTTCAAAATCAATACAACAAAGATTTTGAACTAAGAAACAAAGTAGAACAATTAAAAAACGAACTTCTTGACAAAGAAAAATGCAGAAAGTTCTCTATGATGTTGTGTGAATACATAAAAGAAAATTCTAACAACTAAAGTCCATCCAGTTTTTCAGTTAGGTTTCTTATCACAATATTCAAATCATACTCAGCGTCGAGTTCTAGGTTTGAACTTTGGTTGTTATTGTATATGCCGATAGAAACCCCTATGAATTTTTCATATCCCAGATAGTTGTATTTTTTGCAGAACAGACTCGTATTTATTGCTCTGTTTTTCAAATTGCAGCCTTTTATTGCAAAATGCGAACCAACAATTTTATTTGCGTTTGGCATTTCCATATATGCATCAGTTGTAATAGTTGGGATTACTTCTATTTGGTATTTGCGGTTGATTATTTTTCTGATTTTTGCTGTTGTTTTTAACAAATCTTCGTATAACATATCGTATTTACTGAAATCTGACGAAGTTATAGAAAAAATACCCGCTATATTTATTTTGGTTTTGTAATTTTTTAATGCGTCTTCTAATCTTTCGTATACTATTTTGTTTAATTGGTTGATTGCCTTTGGTAACGGCGATGTGCCATTTTTTGTGTAATCAAAAGACACTGCAATAGAATAGTATTTTATGCATTCAAATTGCTGAATATATTTTTCTCTTTCTTGTTTTTTGATGTTTGTGTATTTGATTTGCATAAGTTTGTCATATACGCCAAGAATGATTGATTGAACAAATTCTGCAAGCAAATATAAACCAAAACAAGGGACTAACAATTTTAATAGAGAAGTACCTGTATCCAGATAAATTTTTAAATCATTAGATTCAGGGTGAAAATATGTTGCTAAAGGTTTAAAAAAGTTTTGTGTATAGCCTAAAAGTGTTTCATCGTTAGAACCGTAAGTCAAACCATAATAGATATAGTATGCTAACGACAAAATGAAACACAAACCTGCAATAAGTCCAAGAAAAGACTTAAATTTTGCAAAATTCCTCTTTGTGGTTATTATAAAATTGTCAGTTGTGGTAAACATTTTGCCTAAATTCCATCTTTATAGTTCCACCATCTATATATATTTTAACTATAATTTGGAAATTAGGCAATATGTTTATTTATTTTGTTTGTTTATTTTATTGCAGAAATAGTTGCTTTCAAGTTTTTGTGTACCACATTTAAGTCATATTCTTTGTAATTTTGGTTTTCAAAAGTTGTATACAAGCCAATCGGTGTTCCAATAAACCTATTTTGTTTCAAATGTGAATATTTTTTGTTAAACATAGCGGTTGATGTTGATCTTCCTTGCAAATTACACCTTACTATGTCATAGTGCTGTTTGATTGTTTTTTGTGGTTCGTATTCACCTCTATATGCATCAGTTGTGATTGTTGGTGTAAATTCTATGCGGTTTCCTAGTAGATTTTTAGTATTGGCGAGTTCTTTTAAGACTGTAGAATATACATCATCATAAGAATAGAAGTCTTTAGAATGAACAATAATCGCATTTTTGTTTGATGTAATATCGACATCTTGTTTGTTTTTGGAAAACGTTTTGTTCAGTGATTTTATGATATATGCGTACAATTTTTTGCCAAATGTCGGACTCAAATTTTTATTTTTTGAAAAATCTAGTGACAAACAAATTGAATAACTGTCTATCTTTGTAAATTCTTCTTCTTTTTCTATTTCTCTTTGTATTCTTTCTTTTCTTTTTATGTTTTCTATTCTTTTTTGATTAATCGAAATCAAAATCTCAGATATTTTTTCTACAATATAATGTCCAATGCAACATGGAATTGTAAAAGCAAACAAATATAATGACGTCATCAAATAGTTGTTTAAATTGTTAACATCGTCAAAAAATACATTAACCAACGGCGAAAAATACTGTTGAGTGTATTCAATGACAACATCTCCATTCAGTGCCAATCCCCAATAAAGTCCATAAGCTGAACTCAATATTAATGATGCTCCGCCAAATAATACAAATACGTTTTTTACTGCTTTTGCATTTCTTTTAACATTTAAAGTAAATTCATCGTGTACTTGAAACATAATCGATACCCTGCATTTCTATAAAAATAACTTTCTCTTATACTTTTATAAAAAAAATCCTTAGCAAAAAATTGTCATTTTACTAAGGATTGTTTAAAGTTTGTAAATTTCGTATATAAATATTATATATTTGGTCTTTGGTTGTATATACCCAATTCTTGCTCTAATGCATAAGCTGACTGCAATAGTGTCAATTCGTCAAGATTTTTAGCTATTACTTGCAGACCTATTGGCATATTTTCTTTATCAAAACCAACAGGCATAGACAATGCAGGAGCTCCGACTAAATTTGATGATATTGTTGCAATATCTGTCAAATACATAGCAAGAGGATTGTCTGCTTTTGAATTTAAATCAAATGCCGTTGTAGGACAAGTAGGAGAAACCAAAATATCTACTTTTTCAAACGCTTTGTTAAAATCATTTGCAATAAGTCTTCTTAATTGTTGAGCTTTTTTGTAATAAGCATCATAGTATCCACTAGATAATGCATAAGTTCCAAGCATTATTCTTCTTTTTACTTCCGGACCAAAACCTTCTGCTCTTGTTTTACAGTACATTTCCATAAGGTTTTGAGGATTTTGTGTGCGGTAACCATATCTAACGCCGTCAAAACGAGCCAAATTTGAACTTGCTTCTGCAGTTGCAACGATATAGTATACACCGATTGAGTGTTTTAATAACGGTAGAGAAATTTCTACAATTTCAGCACCTAATTTTTCATAAGTTTTAACTGCATTTTCAACTGCACTTTTTACGCAATCTTCAACGCCATCAGCCATTAATTCTTTAATAACACCTACTTTTAGTCCTTTTATATCTCTTTTTAAGTTGGAAGAAATATTTCCTACTTCTAAATTTAATGAAGTTGAATCTTTTGTATCATATCCTGAAATTGCTTCGTATAAATATGTGATATCTTCTATACTTTTTCCAAAAGGTCCTATTTGGTCTAATGAAGAAGCAAAAGCAATCAAACCATAACGAGATACTCTGCCGTATGTAGGTTTAAAACCATAAATACCGCAAAATGAAGCCGGAAGTCTGATTGAACCGCCTGTATCTGAACCTAGGGATAAAGTTACTTCTGATGAGCTTACGCTAGCTGCTGAACCACCTGAAGAACCACCGGGAACTTTGTTTAAATTATATGGATTACGAACAATTTTGAACGCAGAGTTTTCATTACTTGAACCCATTGCAAACTCGTCTAAGTTAGCTTTTCCCATTATAGGGATAAGATTTTCTTTCATTTTTGTAACAATTGTTGCATCGTATGGTGAAATGAAATTTTCTAAAATCTTTGATGAGCATGTTGTTTTTGAACCTTTAAAATTCATGTTGTCTTTTAAAGCTGTTGGAATACCTGCCAACATCGGTATTTCTTCATTTTTCGCTATTTTTTCATCAACTTTTTTAGCTGTTTCTATAGCGCTTTCTATTGTTAAAGAGTTAAAAGAGCCTAATTTTTCATCTAGTTCTTCTATTCTTTTTATAGAAGCTTCAACAAGTTCTTTTGCACTGATTTCTTTGTTAATTAATGCTTTGTGCTGCTCAACGGCTGTCTTTTTTAGTAATTCCATTAATTTGCTCCATATAATAATTATTTGTCTTATGATTATTTTATGACAAAATAAATTTATGGTAAAGAACTTTGCAACAAAAAAGCAATTAGGAAAATTTGGTGAAGAACTTGCAAAAAAATTCTTAGAAAACAAAGGTTTTTCTATTCTCGAGATGAACTATCGTTTTTCTAAAATTTCTGAAATAGATATAATTGCTTCAAAAAACAATATTTTGCATTTTGTCGAAGTAAAGACAAGAAGTCAAACGACTTTTGGCACGCCATTAGAAGCAATTGACAACAAAAAACTCTATTCAATATTTAATTGTGCAAAATTTTATATGCAAAATACTAAAAAGAAATACAAAAAATTTCAAATTGATGCAATTGGGATTGTTATTGATGATGATAATATTAAGTATGATTTTTTAGAAAATATTTCTTTGTAATTTAGCAACTATTTCTATTTTTGTGTTTTATAC
>CAKURN010000003.1 GCA_934675695.1 uncultured Candidatus Melainabacteria bacterium
GTCTTGTTCCATTGTATGGCGAAAAAAGAATAAACGAATTTAAAGCACTCGGTGCAATAAAATAACAAAATTGAATATAACTTTAACCCCTGTTTTCAGGGGTTTTTTGTATATAAAATTAGTTTTGTTCAGATAAATTTTTATCAAATTTTATTTAAACAAAAATCAATTTCATAATTTCATCTTCGTTTTTAATGTTGTTTTTTTCGATAAAATCTTCTTTTGAAACGTATCTTCCGTTATGTTCTCTAATCCAAACGGCTTTTTTTGCATTTACTTTTTTGAAATTTGGCAATTCTTCAAATTCCCACCAAGAAGCCTTGTTTACGTTTATTACTTCTAAATTTGGATTTTTTAAAATTTGTTTTTTAATGTTTTGTTTTTTGATTTTTCTAAACACAGGTACAAAAGCTATCATAGAAATTCCGCCTACAAAAACCAAAACCAACAAGACTGGATTTTTGTAGTACAAACTAATCCCTAAAATCATAAAATAAACCGTTATTATAAATTGATACATAATTACTCTTTTTATTTGTTTACCAGTGTATTGTAGCATATTTATTCTTGAAATGTTATTCCAAAATCATTTTTCAATTTTTCAAGAATTTTTGTTTCTTTCTCATTCATTTCATTAGCCAAATCAGAAATACCGTAGTTTGACGCTATTCCTTTAATTGCTCTAATGTGAACAAGTTCGTTCATATATCTTGTTTCAGAATTTGCTAAATCACTTTTTTCTATTTTTTGAAGAAATGAATCATAATTTTTTTTCATAAGCGTAATAGATGGGGGCAAATTTTCACTTGCTTTTGTTATTGCTTTTGGTGTTCCTAGTTTTTTTATATTCATTTGTTTTTTCCTTTATTAAAATTTTACGAAATGGATAGTGTCAAAGTAATCATTTAATTGTTTTACATTTAATATTGTACTTTTTTCTGTGTGATGAGGATTTATAATTTTAAACATTAAACAATTTTTATTTTCATCAACAAAAGGTCTTATTGTATAAGCGTGTCTTTCAACAACATCTAAAGCTTCATCTAAGAAAAATTCATCACTATTGCCTCTCGTTCCTCCTGCAAGTAGCAAATTAGAAAAATCATCATCTTTACATATTTGAGCTAATGTACCTACAATATCACCATCGACATCTATACATTGAGCTTCTAATAGTCCAAATCGACCAAAGACATCAGTAACATGTCCGCCATCACCTCTTAATGAAATTTCTCTTGCGGGGATATTTATTTCTCCTGTTTGAAGTTCTGTTATTTCTATTTGGAGAGTTTGCATTTTTTTAATGTATTTGTTGACATTAGAATCTACTTTTTTAAAATTTATAGCACTCATATCATTTTTTAAGAAATCAGAATAAAATTGTTTTCTTAAATCAATGTCGTAATCTCCAACTACACCATTTGCTCCTAATTTTACTTGATCAACCAGAGCCATTATCTCGTTAATATCAGTTACTTCTCCAGATTGTATTTTTTCTGCAATTCTATATAAATCACAATATTTATCTAAATCAAACCCAAATCTCACAATGTTGTCAGATGCATTTTTTGCATAATCATCTACCAAATCAAGTCCATATACATATTCTAAAACTTGCATACCTTTTGAACCACTAGAAAATTTGTTCATATCTAGAAAAGATTCACTCAAGTTTTCTGATAGTTTAAATGTATAGCTGGCATCTCCTGTAGGTAATTTTACTGTTATTGTTCCATCAGCGTTTTCTGTAAAACATCTTAAAACATTGACTCTTGAATTTGGATTTTCAAGCATAGCATAAATACCTGTAACCAAATAACAATCCCCAACTGCACCTTGTTGAATTTGTAAACTTTCTGTTGAAGGGAATAGTTTGTTAAAAGTTTCAGCTGTCATATTCAATGTTTCCATAGAGCCATCTCGTGTTTTTATGACCAGTTTGTTATCGCTGTTTGTGAATATTTCTCCTGTTTTTATTGTACTTGTGTCAATGTCATCGCTTAATCTTGCAATGTTACTTCTTGCTTGTTCAAAACCTAGTATGTCTTTGTTTTTTAATTTTTTAAGTCCATTACCTACTAATCTCATGCCTTCTTGCATACCGACAGACATAGTACCACCCATAAGGGTGCTGATTGTTGTTTGGGTGAGCATATCTTTTAGATTGAAGTTTTCTTGCAAATTTTCTATAAATGCAAATTGACCGTCTTCGTTGGAAAAATCTCCATTTTTTCCTGCTGCAGCATTTATTATATATTCGCCTGCACTGGCTAAACCGGCATCTACCGCACCATCAACAAATTCTGTTGCCATTCTGGCTCCTGTAGATAGACTTTCTTTGATAACTCCACTGCTTGTTGTAATTGCAACGTTTCTGCCTAAATTTTTGCTAATTAAACTTGTTGCCAGTTTGTCGCCTGCCATACTTCCGATTTTACCTGTAAAGCCATTTAAACCGCCAACAAGAAGATCTTTTACAAAGTCTGTTGAAATATAGTCGCCTAAATTTTCTTTTATGGATTTTCCATTGTGTTTTGTAACAGAATCAAGCATATTAATTCCAACAGTACCAATAGCACCAACAGCAAGTGCTCCAATAGGGCCTGTTAGTGATGTAGCTACACCAACACTGACTGCTATCATTGTGTTTTTGGTGTTTTTTGTGGATTCTTCATAATCCATTATCGTTTCTGCTGCTTTTGAATTTTCGACTTTAGATTCTCCATTAAAAAGTTCATCTAAACTGTCGGAATTTAGTTCTTCGCCTGTGATTGTTTTGTATAAAGAAGCAAATTCTTCTGTGGTTTTGGCTTCTTTTAATTGGTCAACCAGATTGCTGTAGTTGTCGATTTGTGCTTGGGTCATTTTTTTCGTTGTGCTAATGCCAAAGAAATTGTTAATTCCGCTTGCAATTCCTGAAAAAAAGCCCTGAGAGTCGACTGTTTCTTTAAAATTTTCAGATAACGCCGTTGCTTGTTTAATTAATTCATAGGCTATATCTTCTTTTGAAACAGATTGACCGCTTGACAATACAATTCTATCGTTTTGTTCAAGCGATTCTTTGGTTTCGACGCTTTTTGCGTATGCTTCTACATCTACTTCTTCATTGAAGATTTGAGCGTATAATTCTTTAATTTTTTCTGTATCAGGATTTTGTTTTAGTTGGTTCAATGTGTCTTCAAAATCCATCAAATCATCTAATTGACCTTTTGTGCCTTTTCCTATTATTCCTGCGGCAAAGTCGACAAAAGCCCCAAAACCTGATTTTGAATCTTTTGTTGTTTCGATTTCAGATTGCAATTTTGCAATTTGAATTTCTATATCATTTAGCATAGAAGTTTGGAGAGTTTTTTCATCTATTGTTGGGGTTTTGGTTGGAAAATTTGTTTTGAGTTTGCTAAAATCTACATCAGTGCTGTCTTTTGATTTCATTTTTTCTTTTATGGTTTTTAGCAGTGCTTCATTTTCTAATGCATCGGTTTCTTCTGTAGATTTTAGTATTTCATCTTTTATTCTGTCGCCTTCTTCTATAGCCATTTGTCTTGCTTGCAAGTTTATTTCTTCTTCTTGCTCGCTTAGTATAGCTAGTTCTTCTATCCTTTTCATTGTGTCTGATTGTTCAGATTCAGATATTTCTTCTGAATCAAACACACTTTGAGAATCTTCAGCTGTTTCTTTTTCTGCGTTTTCTAGCTTGTATTCGTTGTAATCTGTTGTTAGTTTGCCGAATCTAATTTCCATTTAAATCTTCTTTTAGTATGCTTTTATTGTTGACGGTATTTTTATAAATAACTTTAGAAATTTTTGGCATTTGTTACAGAATGTGAAAGAAATTTTTATTACCGTACAGGAAAATAATTTCAAAAAATACAAATTTTTTACTCAAATATTACAGTACGGTAATAATATGATTGACTAAACAGAAAAAATGGAATAATATTACAGTACGGTAATAATATGATAATAAAAACAACAAGCGATATTTCAAAACTAATTAAAGAAGAAAGAAAAAGACAAAATTTAACCCAAGTGCAGTTGGCACAACTGACAAATGTTGGTACAAGATTTTTGTCAGATATTGAAAATGGGAAAACAACATGTGAAATTGAAAAAGTTTTAAAAGTTCTTAACGGATTGGGTATTAGATTAACAAACACTAAAAATGGTAATCAATTATGACTAAAAAAATAAAAGAATTGTCTGTAAGACAAAATGGAATTGAAGTCGGCATTTTGAAGCTTGTTGATGGCAAAATGCAGTTTGCTTACAATCCTGAAAACACTATTCAAATTTCTATGAGTTTGCCATTAAGACAAGAACCTTTTAAAGAAAAAAGCTGTAGAGCTTTTTTTGGTGGATTTTTACCTGAAGATAGGTCGATTAGAGAAGTTCTTGCTCGAAAATATAAAATCGGAAACATTGATGATGATTTTAAATTTTTGAAAGAAATCGGAAAAGACTGTGCAGGAGCAATTTCTTTTAATTTAATAAATGAAAAAACAAACATGATTGAAGATAACTATGAATTAATTAAAGGAAAAATTTTAACCGATGATGAAGTTGTTGAAAAAATAAAAGAACTTCCCCAAAATCCTTTTGTTGGAAGTAGAATCTCACTAGCAGGAGTTCAGACAAAAGCTGCTTTCTGTATGATTGACAACAAATTTGCTATACCTATAGATAATGTTCCAACAACTCACATTGTTAAACCTTGTATCGAAAAATATCCTGATTCTGTTAAAAACGAGTATATTTGTATGAAAATAGCAAAAGAATTTGAACTAGATGTTGCAAATGTAGAGATTAGAAAAATAAAAAATCTTGAAATAATTGTTATTGAACGATTTGATAGACTAAAATCAGATAATAATATGTATTTTAAAAGAATACCTCAAGAAGATTTTGTACAAGCCCTCGGTAAAGTCCCTAGTGACAAGTACGAAATCAATTTTAAAGATTGTCTGACTATTTTAAATAAAACTTCATCACCTGCCAAAAATAAGCAAAAATTTATCAAGCAAGTAATATTTAATTACTTAATAGGTAATAATGATGCCCATGGGAAGAATTTTTCAATAATGACATATTTAGATGATATAAAATTAACTCCCGCATACGACATTTTGTCAACTGAAATATATAAAGATAGTGATTTTTCAATGAAAATCGGCAATGCAAAAAATCGTTTTGAAATAACAGAAGATGATTGGAAATTGTTTGCACAAGATCTTGATGTATCGTACAAATTAATTGAAAATGAATTAAAAATACAAAAAGAAATATTGCCAAAAATAACTTCTAAGATTGTTGATGAACTGAAGTTTGATATTGGGTATAAAATTCTAACTTTAGTAAAAAACAACTGCAAAAGCTAAACAAGATTTTGAAAAAATAGATTTTGTTTGTATAATATACGTGATGGAGAGGTGTCCGAGTGGTTTAAGGTGCGGATCTCGAAAGTCTGTGTACAAATTGTACCGTGGGTTCAAATCCCACCCTCTCCGTTTTTTGTGTTTGTAAACAAAACTTTACAAATAGAGAATTTTTGACAATTTAATTTTTTCAGCTACTTTAATAGCAACATAAAGCTTGTAAGCAACAAATAGGAGATATGATATGCAAACTACACCAATCAAATTACCTTTACAAAATCAATTACCTTTGCCACCTGCACCTTTTAGTACGTCAGAAATAATAAGAGGTGTTGCTGATAATGCAATGGAAGAAACACTAAAACTTCCTCAACAAATTGGAGTAGATACATTTGACGTTTCTCCTATTAAGTTGAAAAATCCTTTAACAACGCAAAATAATGCTTTAAATGACAAAGGTATAATAAATAATGTTGTTAATAGTTATAATGCTAAAAATGGAACAAATATACAAACAATAGCAGCTTCAGTGAAAGACGCCGCTAAAAAAGGTCTTTCAACAAAACAAAAAGTAGGTATTGGTGTTGCAGCTGCTGCTGTTGTTGCTATTGGTGGATTTTTTATTAATAAATTTGCAAAAGCAAAAAAAGAACAAACAAATGTTCAACAATAACAAATAAACAATAAAAAATAACTTCTTCAAATAGACCACTTTAATAAGTGGTCTATTAAGAATTATTTGATGTCAGATAGTTGAATATAAACATGTACTTTTATCGAGCCAAACAAATCCTTGATTGCTTTTTCTTGTGCTTCAAAATCTGTTGGATTAATACTATTGAATCTTTTGCATTTTACAAGAGCTTCTTCTTTTCTTTTTGCAACTTCTTTGTCAAAAAGCAATATTCCAATCCTTTATAAAGTTTTTCGATTTCTTTCACTGTTTTATACTCTAATTAATAGTTAAAAGTAGCAATTTAAAGTTATCTGTTATGCTTTATAAAACATATTTTAAAATGTCCAAAGGCGTTGATATAATGTATTTTGCTTCTAAATTTTGGTTTTTGTTTCCATATTTTGCAAAAGCAAAATCAACTTGAGCAGATTTTGCACAACGCATATCATAGATGCTATCACCTATATAGAGAATTTCGGCGTTTTTGGTTTTTGATTGTTCCATATATTTTATTAATGGTTCCGGGTTTGGTTTGTGGTTTGTTGTATCATCTGCACAAATTACTGTTTTAAAATAACTATCTAATCCAAAACAACTAAAATCTTTTTTAAATTCTTTTTTTGTTTTTGAAGTTACTATACCTAATTCGTAACTTGTTTTCAATTTTTCAAGAACTGTTTCAATGCAATCAAAAACACAAATTGAATTTTTGTATTTGGTCATATTTTTATTCCACAAATCGATAGCATAAGGAATATCTTTGATACCCAATTGTTTTAGTGCGTATGAACCTGTAATCCCCAATGCAAAAGTCAATTCTGAAACATCGAATTCTTTTTTTAAAATTTCATTTAACGTATCTTTTAAAGAATTTAAAACTGCTTTTTCAGTATTTATTAATGTTCCATCAACATCAAAAACGATATTTTTATACATTTTTTGTCTTTTCTTTTCTTATGTCATCAAAAAATTTTATTGGTCTGCAAGGATTGCCAACGGCAACGCAATTGTCAGGGATAGAATGAGCAACGACACTGCCTGCTCCAACTATACTGTTTTTGCCGATTGTGACTTTAGGAAGAATAATAACCCCTCCTCCTATCCATGCACCGTCTTTGATTTCTACAGGGTCAGCACAAGTGTTAAAATAAATAGGGTCGTCTTTTTCTCTTGTTTTTATGTATCTTTCTTCAGGTAGAATTGGGTGATAAGCTGTGTAAATCTGAACATTTGGGGCTATCATTACACAAGAACCTATTGTTATTTTTTCATTGTCAACAAAAGTACAGCTAGAACCTATAATGACATCATCACCTATAAAAACATTTTTACCGTAATCACAGAAGAATTTTTGATCTATTGCGACATTGTTGCCGATTTTTCCTAGCATTTTTTCTAAGATTTCACGTTTTTTTGAAGAATCTCCAAAATCAACCAAAGAATACTCTCTTGCCAAATTTCGTGCTTGAATATGCAAACGATTTAATTCTTCTGAATAGGTTTTTATATATTTATCCAAAAAATCTCTCCTTTTTGTTTATAAGAAAATTCTATTTTTTTGAATAATTATAATATAAATTTGTATATTTTTTAATTTACCATTTTATTTTTGACGGTTTTTCGTTATTTTTTATTGGAAAAGTAATAATAAAAGTATTTTTTTCATTATTACCAATGTGGCAAATATCGCCGTTATGAGCTTCCATAACTTTTTTAGACAAATACATACCCAATCCAAAACCTACTTTTTGGTATTTGTTTCTACCTGAGATGTATTTTTCAAAAAGATGTTCTTTTGTTTCATCATCTATAGTAGGACCAAAATTTGTCATTTCGATTTTTAGAGTATTGTTTTCGATTTTTGTATTAATTTCAAATTCTGAACCAGAAAATGCGTAGTTTATGCCATTGTTTAATAAATTTACAAAAACACGCCTCATTTGTCTTTCGTCTATTTTTATGAGTTTTTGTTCTTCTTTTAGATGTGAATTAAAAATGATTTTTATATCGTTTTCTTTTGCTAGTGACAAATTTTCTTTGATACAAGTATTTATTAATTTTTCGATGTTGACTTCTTTTTTATCTAAAACAATATTTCCGCAGTCGTATTTGTAGGTGTTTATCATTGTATAAAGCATTTCTTTCATATAATCTGCGGATTCTAGAATTGTTTCTAACAGTTCATTTTCATCATCATTCAATTTGCCGGAAAAAATCTTCTTAAGCATTTTCATTCCGCTGATTTGTGCTAAAAGAGGGTTTTTTAAATCATGTACCAAAGTCGCAATAAACAGGTCTTTTTGGTTTTCCGCATGTTTTTCATAATCAATATTTCTTGCAATAGTAATCAAACCATTAATGCTGCCATCAATATTGTTTATGATTGGGGCTTTTATTATTCTGTACCAGTGATTGTTGCCTTGTTTATCCAGTGCCTGTTTTTCTTTTTTTAAGATGGTTTTGTTTTTTAATACATAATCATCTTCTTGTTCTGTATTTTCTTTGGCGTCAGACATGTTGATTTGGACATTATTCGCATAAGAATCTATCCCAAAATCCGCAAATTCTTTTGCATATTTTGAACCTATGATGTAGTTTTTGTCTTTGTCTTTCATATAAACAAGTAAAGGCAAATGTTGCATCAAAGTATCAAACCTCATCGTTTTGTATAATAAATTTTCTTTTAAAAACTGGTCTTGAGTTACATCTCTTGAAATCGTTAATATGTATTTTATTTCGCCGTTCAAAATTACAGGCGTAGAAGTTTGCTGTACCAATTTTACCTTGTTATTAGTATTAATCCTAAAAGAATAACTTCGCATTTGCTTTTCTTTTAGGACTTTTTGAAGGTTTGAATGTACTAAATCGACACTTTCTTTGGGAATAAGTGTGAAGATACTTTTCCCGAGAACTTCTTCTGCTGTAGAGAAGCCAAAATGTTTGAGAAAAGCAGTGTTGCAATCCAAATACTTAAAATCAAGACTCTTAACTGAAATAATTTCGTCGCAATAATCCATCAACACATTCAATAACAAAGTAGACTCTTGAGTATTGTGCAAACTTTTCAAATTAGTTTCCTCATGGTATATTGTTGTTTTCGGACTAGCACTACAAAAGTAATTTTATAAAAATATCAAAAAAATGGCATTATCCTGTTGGGTAATTATTGCGAAAGTTGGTTGACTTTTTATATTTTTATTTAAAAACCAAGACTTTAAAATTCGCTTTTTTAGTGCTTTTATTTTAGCACTTAAATTATTTTTTTAAAATCTTTTTTATTTTATGTTACAATCCAAAATATGAGAGTAATTTTTTGTTTTTTAACTTTATTTTGTATATTGTGTACGACTTCTTGTACATATAAAGACGTAAAATACCAAAACTGCAAAAATGATTTTTTATGTGCTGAAAAAATTGCAGGATTTCACTTTTTGCCGGAAATTAGTATCATTAAAATAAAAGCCAAAAAAGGCAAAATAGAAATAACTTCTTTATTAAACAAAACAAAAAATGTCACAATTACAAAATCAGCTGAAGAATTTTTTATAACAAAATTTTTGAAAGAAAAATTAATCCTCGACAATGGGGTTGAATTTTTGATAAAAAAAGACAATAATATAATCAAAAAAGCATACTTAGGTGCTGAATCAGGATATTTTGAAATACAATCAAACGACGGACTTTCAAAAGAAGAAATTCAAAAAATCTATGAAATTTTGGCAAAAGCAGAAGCCCCCGTTTTTCCTGATTAGCAAATAAAAAGGAAAAAATATGTTAAACAAAAAAGTCTTGTGGGATTTGTCTTATGGGGTTTATGTGGTCTCTTGTTTTGACAACGATAGACCAATCGGCTGTATCGTAAATTCTGCTTTTCAGACCAGCCAAAACACAATAACAATAAGTCTAAATCACCAAAACTACACAAATTCTACAATCAAAAAAACAAAAAACTTTGCTCTTTCGATTTTAAAAGAAAAATCAAATCCGTATATTATTTCTGTTTTTGGTTTTCAATCTTCAAAAGACAAAAACAAATTCGACTCAATTCCATTCAAAAAAATCGATGAACTCCCTGTCATTGTGGATTCTGTGGGCTATATAATTTTAAAAACAAAACAAGAAATAGAACTCGACACTCATACGCTTTTTGTCGGGGAAATCGTTGATGGAGATATTTTTAACAAAGAAACTCCAATGACGTACAAATTCTACCACGAAACAATAAAAGGTGCTGCCCCGAAAACCGCTCCAACATACATTGCACCGGAAGAAATAACAAAAGAAAAAGAAATCGGATTAAGATACAGATGTAAAATCTGCAATTATATCTATAATGGCGATATAACGAAAGAAAAAGACGATTTTTTGTGTCCTGTCTGTAAACAACCAAAAAACGTTTTTGAAAAAATAAACTAAAACCAAAAGCAAAAAATATTCTTCATTTGCATTATAATACTATAATGAAGTTTGTTAACAACACGATAGACAAAGTAATAACACGACTGGGGCAGGCTAATGATTCAGAAATTACAACTGCGATTTTAGCCGGTTTCAAGCTCGTTTTTGTGCCTTTTGCGACATTAAATGACAAAAAATCAACAAAAGAAGAAAAAGCTTATGCTCTAAAAAGAGATTTAACAACAGAAAGCATCGCTCTTTTGGGATATTTGGGTGTAACAAACGCTGTAAAAAACAACCTTACTGCCCCTATTTGTTCAAAATATTACAAAAATTTTGCAAAAAAACTTTCAAAAAACAATTTATTAGATTCGTCTGATGAAATGTTTAAACAACTAACAAATGTAGACAAAACCGCTCTCAAAAAAAACGCAAACGATATCCTTTCTTTAGCTAAAGATTCTTCTTTAACAAAACAAGAAAAAACAAATTTGGACAATCTAACAAACACAATAAAATCCCTAAACAGTAAAATCGTTTCTCTATCACCAAAACAAAAAGAATTGCAAATGCCTTCTAATCTGTATTTAAATACTAAAAAAAATCTCTCTCATGTTTGTGTTTTGACTTTAGCTTTGTCTATTATTCCTTTTTTAACAAACAAAATGATGAAAGTAGTAAACATTAAAAAAGAATCTCAAAAACAAGACCCTGTTTCTTTTGATGATGTTTCTCCAAAATACACAAATCTAAAACCAATGAACTTAAATCAATACAAAAATTTTACCAAAACAGGAGTTTACAATGTCATTAGGTATTAATTTTATAACTTCTCCAAAGTTTGCTAATATGGTTCAAAATTCGACTTTTCAAGTTGCTTCAGAAGGTTGTCTAAAAGCCGTTGGAAGACCGACTTTTACATTAATGGATAAAACTGCTCAACCAAAAGAAAGAAAATATAGTGCAGCAAAAGAGTTTTTGTATCAGTCATTGTCTATGGCATCGTATTTTGCATTGATTTTTCCAATTAGAAAAAATTCTTTTAAGTTATTAAAACATTTTCCGCAGTTGAAAGATTTGGATATTACAAAAGCAAAAACATCACAAGAATTTGCAAAAGAATTGAGTAATATGCCAAACACTCTAGCAAAAACAAAAATAAAAGGTGCTCAAGAACTAATATCAATAATAGCGTCCGGAGTAATCTTGGCTGTAATTACTCCACAAATAGCAACAAAATTGACTCACCCTATATTAAACAAATTGACATCAAATAAAAAAGACAGTCAAGAACAATAAATCTTCAACTATCTTTTTTATTTTTGTTCTTTATTTTGTTGTTTAGTTGTTGCTTTGAAGGTACATTCCGCCTTTTTTAGCGTGTTTTCCTTCTTTTAATACTTCACCGACTTCATCTATTAAGTCTTTTGCATTAACATTATCCAGTTTTTCAGCCGGAGTATCTACGATACCACAAGTAATTGTAAAACCGTTGTTTTTGTTGTGTTCGTTAAGCCACAATTTTATTTGTGCAATTTGAGCTGATTTGTCAAAATTTAATGCCATATAGTTGTTCAAAAAATCGTCATTAAAGATTGATTCTCTGGTTGATTCATTACTAGACATTTTTATACCATGTTTATAATCTTCTAGTTTTTTCCTTGTGCTAGAATTTTGTTCTTTTTTGATTGAATGAGTTAAAAGTCCGCTATAGTAGCTTCTAAGAGAGCTGTCTATCCCTTCTAGTCTGCTTTTTATAGCATCGTTATGGAAAAATTCAGGACTTTCCTCAATCAAGCTGTTCAACAGTTCTTTTTGAATTTTTAGTTTTTTAATTTCTTCTAAATACATATTTTCTTCGTTATATTTTTCTAGAAGTTTTTTTGCATTTTGTACGTATTTTGTTGAATATTTTCCAAATACATCATTTGAATTTATTTTCTTTTGTACTTCAGAACAAACTTCTTCCATTTCGTCTGTTCCTCTGTCTTTAAAAATTATAATAAATTCTTCGCCACCAAAACGATAAGAACCTAAAGAATGCTCTCTAGCTACTTCTTGTACTGAAGTTCCTATATGTTTAATAAATTCATCGCCTGTTTCGTAGCCTAAGAGTTCATTTATGGATTTGAAGTTGTCCATATCAAACATAGCGAGTCCTATGTTTTTGCCGTTTTCTTTTGCTTCTTCTATCTTTTCACTCAATCTGTCAAGTAAACATCTTTTATCCCTTAAACCGGTAAAACCATCTCTGGTAATGGAATTTTGGGTGTTTTCTGCTTGTTGTTGAAGCTCCGGAACGGGTCTGGTATCTAGTCTTGAATTTACAAATATATCTTTTGTTAATTTTTTTCTTCCGAAAGACAGCTGAGGATTGGTTGAATAATGTGCTGGAGAGAGAGCAGAAGTAGACATTTTCAAACCAAAGTTGAAATTGGCACTTTGAATGTTCATTTGAAATCTAACCTTATAGTTTAATTTTTAATATACGAATACAGTCCATGTTATTGTCAAAAAAATAAAAACACAATATTATTTTTACAATTCTTAATAGATATATTTTTCAAATTGTTTTGGAAATTCTTTTTTAAAGTCGTTAGAAGGGTGTCTTATACTTTCAAAATCTTTAAAATCAAGTATTTCGAGGGCATTTTTAGCAGTGAGTCCTACTGTTATAATTTTTGCTCCTTTAAACAAAGATAAAAACATATTTAACAAGCTCAAATTCAAATACAACTCGTCTTTTGTAGGGTTTTCAAACCATCGATTTTCTTTTTCGTGGATATTAAATGCAAAAGCGTTCCACATAACGAATTTGTTTTTGCTTTTCAAAATTTCGTCCCAGACTTTTTTTGCAGTGAGTTCATAGACGTATTTTTTGTCTTTGGATTTTAAAGAAGTGTAATGATACCCCAAATTGTTCGTATTTATTACTTTTTCAGAAGTCATTGCAATGCCTGAAAACCTGGCACCTGTGCTTGGGGATTCTGCAATTAAAATGTATTTTGCATTTTCTTTTTCAAGCAAATATTTTTTTAGATTTTCGCTTCTTAACTCCGGTGCGTCTTTTGAAATGTCATTTTCATCAAATTCATTCCAAGGGTTGAAAATTTTTCTATCAAAAACACTTGTGTCAAAATTTCTTAATTTTTTTATAAACTCATCAACTTGCTTTTCAAAAACTTCTGCCATCTTTTTCCTTTTTTGTTTTATTATAGCAGCAATATTGTTTTTTTAAGAAATTATTTCCCTTTCCTTAAATCAGGAATGTTCAATTTTACGATGACGTTATCTTTTGTTTTTGAAAAAGACATTTTTGTTTGGGTTTTGCACATTAATTTTTTGCAAAAATCGAGTCCTAAATTGAAGTTGTTTTCTTGAATATCGTATGCGTTTTTAAATTCTAAATAAATGCCACAGAGTTTGTGTTTGATTATTATTTGGGCATTAGAATTTTTGCTTGCGTGAAAAGCGATATTTGAGATTATGTTTCCAATGATGCTTGATAGAAAAATTCCGATTTGAGAAATTTTAAAGTCCTCGTTTTCTTCTTGAATAATGTCGATATGGATATTTTTGTTAATAAAAATATACTTATAATTTTCGATTTTTTGAGTAATTAGGTTTTTGATGTCAATCAAAACGGTTTTGTTTTTGAATTTTCCGATTTTAAAACTATAATCGACCAAAAAATTTTCAATATATTCTAATACATCAACTACTGTTTCAAAAATATCAACATTCAACTGAGTGTCGAGCTTTTTTTCTAGAGCCAATTTTATGCTAAAAAGAGGGCTTTTTATGTCATGAAGAATGTTTGCAATGAGTTTTTCGTTTTCGTCTATCGTATTACTAATTTTATCTATCGTTTTTTCCATAGTTTTAAAATAGACGGTTTTTTCTAAAAAAATAATTGCCTGACTTGATATTTTTCTAGCTATTTTCTATTTGTTTTTTGAGTGCGGTTTCTAGAGTTTTGATTTTGTTTTCCAATGTTTTTACTTTTAGAGAAGAATCATCCATTCCGACTGATTTTTTTTCGTATTGTCTTTTTAGGGTTTTAATTTCTTGTTTCAATTTGTTTGCATAAAAAAGAAAAAGAATAGAAGCAACAATAAATCCGATGCCAAAATAACAAACATCAAACAATTCTAAATTAATATTTATAATATTCATAAGTTTTTACTCCTTAAAAAATTTAAAACTTTAATAAAATCTTTGCTAAATTCGTCTTCTGAAAGCGAAAATTCCATTCTTTCTTTCGTTTTTGGGTGAACAAAAGAAATATAATAAGATTGAAGCAACTGCTCTGTAGTTTTCAGATTATAAAATTCATTAATCATAAAACTCTTTGCTCCATACAAACTATCCCCAAAAATCGGGTGATTAATGCTCGAAAGGTGAGCTCTTATTTGATGTGTTCTACCTGTTTTTAATTCCAATTCAACCAGAGTCGCCCCTTTAAATTCTTCTAAAACTTTGTAATTTGTAATAGCTTCCAGTCCTTTGTCTGAAACAGTCATTTTTACTGTGTCTTTTATGTAATGAACGAGGGGTTTATTTATTGTTCCTTGTTTTTCTTCAAAATTTCCTAATGCTATTGCTTTGTATTTTCTGATTAGAGTTTTGTTTTTTATTTGATTTTTTATGTCTTCAAAAACCTCGTCTTTTTTCACTGCAATCATTAAACCTGAGGTGTTTTTGTCTAATCTATGAACTATCCCAGGACGAGAAGAATCCATATTCGCCAAATTTTTGCAATGATAAAGAAGAATATTTGCCAGA
This sequence comes from uncultured Candidatus Melainabacteria bacterium, assembly GCA_934675695.1. Lineage (GTDB taxonomy): Bacteria > Cyanobacteriota > Vampirovibrionia > Gastranaerophilales > Gastranaerophilaceae > RUG14156. Next base: position 15,232 of record CAKURN010000003.1, read on the forward strand.
GTCTTTTGGTTTTCAAATTTTGTTATGTGAGTGAGGAGTTCTTTTGGTTTGTTTAAAACGATGACATAGTCGTCTTCGTATTTGATATCCAATTCAAACTCATAAGGGAGAAGTTTTTTTGGTTTGTTTAAAAAGTCAGAAATTTTTTCTTCATCGTATTCTACAAAATCATTTTGCTTCAATTTGTAAGAAGGTTTTTGATTTTTTTTGTTTACAAAAATGAAATTGTTTTCAATCAAAGAAACTATTTGATTTCTTGAACAATCAAAATAATCCAGCAAAAACACATCCAGTCTTTTATTTATATTTTCGTTAATTAGAATTTCCATTTTTGTTTAGTCGTTTTTTTATTTGCTCAATATCAATTAAAACAAAAACAACATAAATTGTAATCCCTAAACAAATCATGATATCAAACATATTAAAAATAGGAAAATTTATGAAATTCAATTTTATATAATCTACAACATGGTGAAGTTTTATTCTTTCGATTAAATTTCCCAAAGTGCCTGCGTTGATTAGGGTTAAAGATAGAAGCAAAAACTTGTCTTTGAAGTTGATATTTTTGTATACAAAAATAAAAAGCAAAACACTAACACAAATCGCAAAAACGCTCAAAAACAAAGTAGCACTTTGAAACATTCCAAAAGCACTGCCTGTATTGTAGATGTGTTCAATTGAAAAGATTGGGTTTTTTAAGTTTGTAAAATAAGGATTGTAGCTGATGATTTCAATTTGTCTTCCAAAATCCAACAAAATCAAACTCATTAAAAAATAGAATATAAGTGCTTTTGAACTTTTAGGTTTCATAGTTATTTTTTGTTTTCTACAAGAATTTTTTCTTGAACTTTTGGATTTGAAACGGGTTTTTCCATATTTATTCTTTTCATTAAATATGCCATTCCGATTATTTTTATTTTTGCTTTTGTAACTTCTTCATTTACAGAAACCTTTGTAAAACCGATGCTTGCGATTGCGTATTCGTTTAGGTTTTTGTTGTTTGCTTTGACTAATCTTTCGAGTTCTCCTGTTTGTGGGATTTTTCTGAATTTTTCCGTGTAATCTTTTACAGGATATGTGATTTCTTCTCTTGAAATTGAACCTAGAGCGATTATGTCATCTGATTTTTTCATTTTTAAAGACAAATCATAATCGCCGTTGTTTTTGATAAAAACAGGAGTGTTTAATTCCATACTTATTTTTTTTGCAACGCCATAAACAAGAGAAGTTTCTTCTGTTAGCATTTCATCACGCAAAATCTTCCACTCGTTTTTTTCTTTTGTTAAATATACATTATAGGTGCTTTTTCCGCTCAAGTAGCCGGCTTTGCCTCTGTATTTTTTGTTATTTTCAGGATAAACTTTTGCACTTGATTTGTCTTTCATTTGAACAATCGCCCAGTTGTCTTGAGCTTCTATATTTGTGATTTTTGTTTTGTATTTTATGTTGTTGTATGAAGAATAGGTTTTTTTGAGCATATCTTCCGTATCAGCCAAATCGAAACCGTCGGAACTCAAATAGTCTTTTGAATAGAAAGTTTTTATTTTTTCTATATCGTGGTTTTGCATTGCTTTGTTGTGTTGTTTTAGAAGCGTTTTAACTTCTTTTGTAGGGCTTGCAAAAGCCGAAACAGCAAGCATTGATATCGAAAGTAAACACAAAAAAATATTTTTTTTCATTAATTAATCCTCTTTTTTAAACAAAAGATAGTATTTTTTATCTCCATAATATAATATCATGTCCCAATAAATTCCTCTATCGTTAAATTCGATATAAGATTTTGGTATGGGGGTTCTTTGGTTTTTGTCACCCCAGTGTTTTCCGATAAAATCCATCGTTTTATCTCTTAGTTTTTGGGTTTTGGTTTTGTTTGGTTTTGGCAATTTGTCATCATAAAAAGTTTCTAATATCCAATCTTCATCATAAACAGGAACAACAAAAGAAACTCTGCCGTTTTCTTTAAACAGGACATAAGTCTTTCCGTTTTTTTCTCTAGGTGTCAAAAGATAATACCCCGGAGGAATAACTTTTGATTTGAAAACCAGATTAACTCCGCTTCTAAACAGTGGATAAGGCGAATACATGTATTTTGTGTATTCATCAGGTTGATAAGGGTCAAGCCCAAAAATATAATCGAAATCTGCCTCGACTAAACTGTCATAAATTCCATCATAGTCTTTTGTTTGGACTCTTGTGATGTTGTCGTTAGCAAACGTTGGATTTAGAAAAAATCCAAAAAACAAAACTACAATAAAAAGTATAAATCTATTTTTTAAGTTTGCCATAACTACCCTTATAATGTACCATATTGACTATGGAAAATAAAGTATTATCGAAAAATTTACAAAATATCGCAAGCTACAATCAAAACCTTGCTAATAAGATTTTAGGGTTAGATTACAAAAAGTCAATTTTTTCTCTTTTAAAAACCAAAAACGACGAATATAATCTTCTATTTTGCAATATTCCTCTCCACAATTTAGAAAATCCTGTTGAAGAAAGCAAAAACATTGCTCAAAATTTGAAAGCAAAAACAAACGAAGATACAATAATCATCGTTTATGGCTTGGGTTTGGGGTATTTGGTTGATGAAATTTCAAATATTTTTGATGGCAAAATTGTTCTTTATGAACCCAATCTCGATATACTAAAATTTGTTTTAGAAATAGCACAAGTAGACGCTTTTGACAAAAAAAACGTTTTTGCTGCAACAAATAAAGAAGAATTAAAAGAAATACTGGAAAAAATCGCAAACGAAAATTCGCAAATAACGCTTACGTTTTTAGATTCTTATAAAAAACTTTTTGAAAACGATATAGTGAGCGTTTTTAATGTTTCGCAAAAAATAATAGGTGAAATTTGTGCAAGAAAAAACACAGAAAAACAAAACCTTAATGCTCTTTATTATACTTTTTTGAATTTAAAAAATATAATAAAAAACCCTGATATTACAGAGCTTTCTGATATTTATAAAGGAAAAACGGCACTCATTGTTTCAGCTGGTGTGACATTATTTGAAAACATTGAAACAATCAAAAAAAACAAAGACAATGTTGTTATTTTTGCAGTCAATCAGAGTTTGAATTTGTTAACAAAAAACGGTATTACTCCTGATTTTGTTGTGAATATTGATGCAAAAAACAATTCTTCGCATTTTGAAAACTTAAAATCCGAAGATTGTTATTTTATTCTAGAGCCTTTTTCTTATCCTGAAATTTTTCAAAAACAAACCAAAAAAACTTTCAACTATATTACAGAAAACAATTTCTTCAACAATTGGCTAAGAGATGTTCTTTTAGTAAAACATCATCTGGCAAGCAGCGGAACTGTTTCTATTAGTGCATTTTTGTCTGCTTGTGTAATGGGTTTTGAAAAAATAATCTTAATCGGGCAAGATTTGGCTTTCAAAGACAAACAATGTTACGCAAAAGGTGCTGTTGCAGACAATCTCGAATGTGTATTTGAAAATGGAAAATACATAATAAAACCAAAAAATTTAAAAGAATTTGTTCAAAATATGAAAAAAGAAAACGAAGACGATGAAAAAGCAAACAAAAGACTAGAAAAATACATCTCAAGACTCAACCAAAATATCTGCACAATAAAAGGGCAAAACGGTGATTTTTTGCCTACACAAATAGCTTATAGTTATTTTGTTGATTATTTTGAACAGTTAGCAAAAATATTGGCTAATGAAAGACCAAACTTAAAACTCATCAATTCTTCAACAGGGGCCGCTCAAATAGATGGTTTTGAGAATATACCTTTAGAAGAAGTTTTAAAAAATGCTAAAAAAATAGAAAAAATCAATCTAGACCATATCAAACCAAAAATAAACAAAAAAAATATCATAGAAAAATTCGACAAAACATACGATGAACTCTATAAAACCGCTCTCGTTGTAATTGATTTTGAAAATTCACTAAAATCAATAAGAGAAGAACTGAAACAAGAAAACAAAATCACTGAAAACATAATAAAAACGCTAAAAAAAGCCCAAGAACAATTTGAAATTATGAAAAATTACAAAACATCAGAAATTCCAAAATGTATTTTAGAAAAAAGAGTTGAAATTTGTCCAAAAGATTTGTTTTCAAGTGTAAATGACATAGATGCATTAAAAAACAACATAAAACTTTCTTTGAAAAAGAAACCTTTTAAAATGCGTTTTTATCATTACGAAAACATTTTAGCAGATTGCAAGTCTGTCGTCTTGGAGTAGTTTTTCGATATCGACGATTTGGTATATTTCGTCATCTTTAACAAACTCCATCAGATTTCCTTCTTCTTGTTTTTGAAGTTTGTTTTGTATGATTTCATTAAAATTTATATTCATACTTTCTAAAATCTCATCTGCCAAAATTCCTATTTTAAATTCTTCTGAGTTTAGAATTATTATTGTTGATTTTTCTTTTGGAGTGGTTTTTATGTCATTGTAAAATTTTCTAATATCCAAAATCGTTATATATTCGCCTTTTATATTAATCAAACCAACAATAAAATCAGGCACAGAGGGGACTTTTGTGATTTTTGTGTTGTTTAGTTTAAAAAACTCTTTAACGCTTGCCATATTGATGTAATATTTGAAATCATTAATCACAAACGAAACTCCCATATCAAAAAGCGGAGTCGGTTTTTTTATGTTTTGTTCGATATTTTTTAAAAACTGTTTTCTTTCTTTTAAAATTTGTTTAGAAGTTTCATCATCTATGATGTAGTTTTTGTTATCAGAGGACGAATTTTGAGAAGTTGTGTTTACGAAATTCGCCAGATTTTCGATATTTATTACATAGGGATTGTCTTTGTTGTTAATAAAAATGCCTTTAAAAAATTCTTTTTTACCTTGATAAGGCACAGGAAGGACTTTTTCTTTGTTTAATTTTAAAATATCGCACACATCATCACAAATGATAGAAATAATACTATTTTCTGTATTTAATAAGATTATTTTAGAATTTAGGTTGTAGACTATTCTTTCTTGTTGAAAAATTTGTCTTAAATCAATCACAGGAATGTGGTTTTGTTTGTATTCAAAAAACCCTAAAACGCTATCCGGCATGTTAGAAGGACGCTCAAGCTCGGGAATTTTTATTATTTCTAAAACATATTGAGTTTCTATTGCGTAGTTTTTTTGGTTTATTTCTATGATTGTGTAGTTCTTTTCTTTTTCTTTTTCATCTCTTTTTTTAGTCAACTCAAAATTATAAAGAGTCAAGTCGTTATTCTGCATAAATCACCACTTTGTTTCTGTCTGTAATTTTTTCTAGTGCTATTCTAGCCTGTTTTTGAGCCAACTCGAAATCAAAAACATTGTCTTTATAGCAATTTGATACCCCTATTGCTATATCGGGTTTTATTCCATCTATTGAAATGTTTTTTAGTGCATTAAAAATCATGTTGAATTTTTTCTGTGCTTGGATATCATTTTCAGCTAACAAAATCAACGTATATTCGTCTTCGTCTGTTTTTTCCAGTTGTTCACCTTGGATTATACAGTCCATTATATTTTGCGAAATTTTTAAATTCAAAAAATCCAAAATTCCTTCATCATATTTAGATTCCAAATCTGAATAATTGGAAAAGCTTATTATTCCTATATAAAGACCTATTTTTGTTTTTGTCGGATTAAATTTGTTTTTCAAATTTAAACTCATTTTGTCTTTTAGATATTTGTCGGAAATAGTTTCTTCTACTATGTTTTGGGATTTTTTATTTATGAATCTTATTTTGAAAAAATCACTCAAAATGTGTTTTAGGGTTTCTTTTGCAGTTTCATTTTCCCAGAGGTTTTCTTTTCTGGAGAAAAATGCAATATTTCCCGTTTGTTCACCTTTGTATAAAAAATCAAATTCAATTTTAGAATTAAATTCTTTTGTTGAAGAAATGGTTTTTGAATTTGGAATGTATTTTTTATTTAAAAAAATGTTGTTGCAGTTGTATTTTGAAGAAAAATAATTCTGTAAAATCGGACTCAAGATGAAGTTTTTGATATCGAAATTCAAGACTTGTTCGTTGTTTTTGTAATCATAAAAACAACAAACGCCCAAATCATACCCCAAAAAAGGATACAAAATCGAAAACAGTTCCTTAAAGAGTGTTTCGTCATTGTTTAAAGAAAGATAGTTGTTCTTAAATAAAGCTAGAAGCCTATCTTCTTTTATATCGAAAACGTATTCTTCCTTTTTTTCTTCAAATTTGTATTCATTTATGACATTTTCTATTTCCGGTATTGTTTCTTTAGTTTCTTCTATAGGAAATGTTTTGTTGTTAAATATTTCGATTTTGTCTTGTTGAGAGAGAGGATTTTCTTCTGTTGCTTTGTTTGCCAAATTCAAAATTTCTTCCAAATTTTCGTCTTTAGTCAAAAAATACTCGTTTTTTCTGTTTTTTGTGTACAATTTTGCAATTGTAGAAGTCAAAATACTATACACAATCACAGGAATTTTGTTTAAGGCTTTATCTTCTCTTAAATAAGTTAAAAGCTGAAACCCGCCTTCTTTCGGCATTATAGCGTCAGTAATTATAACATCCGGCGAATTAAAACAGATGATATTCAATGCATCTTTTACATTTGTTGCATCAAAAACTTCCCAACTGTTGTTTTCAAAATAAGAACTCAAAATCTTGAGCTGGGTTTGGTTATCATCTATTATAACTACTTTTTTAAACATAGCTTAACTTATTTCGCACATTTTATTATAATACTTATTAATTATACATTTTTTTGTTTAAAGGTGGAATATGTCAAAAGAAGTAGAAAATAAAACTAAAAACAACATTAATATCTCAAGAGAATTGGTAAGAAAACAGATTTTTGATTGTGCAATTATTTTTATCACAATGATTGCGATTTTTTATTTTGTTTGTTTCCAAAGCTTTGAAAGATGGGATTTGGTGATTGTGCTTGTTGTTTCGTTCGTGATTGATTCGATATTGTTGATTTTTAGTGCAAATGCCGTGAAAAAACCTTTAAATACCATTGTAGAATTGGCTTTTGACTCAACAATACAAGACATTACAAAAATCCAAAACGAAAATACTTCTCAAAAAGAAAATAGTATACTTTCAGAAGCAAAAATCAAAAACATTGCAGAAATCGTGGAAAATCTGCAAAAATATTCATCAGATATGAAAAAAATCACAAATGCAACCCAAGAAAAAACCAACAAATCACTGACTTTCACTAATGATGAGTATTCTTTTATTAAAACAAACATAGAAAAAATGTTTTCAATCAGACACAAAATCCAAACCATTGCGGAGCTTATTTTAGAGTTGTCTGATTTTGTACAGTCGATATCATCGACTATAGGGCTTGTTGAAGATATAGCGGAACAAACGAATCTTCTTGCTTTAAATGCAGCAGTAGAAGCAGCTCGTGCAGGCGAACATGGAAAAGGTTTTGCAGTTGTTGCTTCAGAAATCAGAAAATTAGCAGACGAATCTAAACAAGCAACAACAAAAATCATTTCTTTAATCAACGATATTCAACAAACAGCAAATTCAACCGTTCTTGCAACTGAAGAAGGCACAAAAGAAATAGAATCAGGTCTGGAGCTTGCTCATACAATCAGCGAAAACATTGAACATTTGATTGATGCAATGAATGAAATTTCTTCAAATATGCAAGAAATCATTATTTCTTCTAAACAAATAAATACAGACTCTAAAACAACAAACGTATACTTAAAAGAAATTTCAAAAATGGTTGAAACAACAAAAGAATATATTACTTCTAACGACAGTACAATCAAAAAAATTGAAACAGCTTCTTTTGAATTTAAAAATTCTGTTATTTAGTTTTTCAAGGACAATATTCAAAAATGGAATTTCAAAAAGACGAATTAAATGAAATATTGAATATTTTCCAGCAAGAAAGTGCTGAAATTATTTCGTCTATGGACGAAAAACTTTTGCTTTTAGAAAACAATCCTGATGATTCTGAAATTGCAATGCAGTTGTTTAGAGATGCACATTCTCTAAAAGGTTCTGCTAGAATGCTCGGTTTTGATACAATACAAGACATTCTCCACAAAATCGAAGACGTGATTGGACTCGTTAAAGAAAACAAATTAAAAATGACGCCTGATATTGCAGATTTTATTTCTGAGTGTTTAGAGTTTGTTTTGAATTTGATTAACAAAACAGTCGAAAACAAAACAGAATATATCGATTTAAAAAGCAATGATTATATAAAAAAACTAATAGAAATCGCAAACAAACAAGAAAAATTTGAAAAAAAATCGCCAAAAAACGAAGAAAATCCAAACAAAAAAGCGTTTTTGGAATATTTTGATAAAATAGAAGATTTTATTATAGAAATTTTAACAACAACAACAAAAGCAAGAAAAGAAAGAAAATTTGAAGACGTTTTAAATATCGAAAAAAACGTCCAAGATTTTATTTTTGATTTAGAAAATACTTCTTCAAATATTTTAAAAGCTATAAAATCTTCTGCAGAAAACATTCTAAATTCCCTCAACAAATTTAAACTTGCAAAAAACTACGAGTATAATTTTTTAGACATAAACAACTCAATTACGGTTTTTATTGAAAATATAAAAAATTACACAAATAAAGAAAAAATTGAATCAAAAAATTACTACGAAATTGTAGATGAAAGGCTTAATGCTCAAAATGAGCCAAAAGTCCCTGATATATTGTCTTTTGAAAATGAAAAATTAGAAGAAACAATCGGAAAATTGCCGCTTTTGGAATTGAATGTCAATTTTATAAGCGAAGTTTTAAACAATATCGATGATTTGTCAAAAAACGAAACCGACCCGATTTTGGAAAAAAATTATAAAGAAATAAAAGAAATAATTTCTTTATACAGAAAAAACAATTCTACAGTCAGTCGTGATGTTTGTATGGTATTAAAAGAAATATTTGAAGCAATAAAAATTCACGACGAAAAAAAACTGAAAGACGCAGATGAAAAGTTTGATGTAATCAAAAAAATGGCTGTTTTTCAGCAAAAAAAAACTGAAAATATCCAAAAAAACAAACTCCAAGAAGGTTTAAACAATCAAAAAGAAATCTTAAACACAATTACAAATACAGAAATAAAAACACTTCGTATAGATTCTGTAAAATTGGACAATTTGGTTGGAGAGATAGGTGAACTCATCGTTTCAAAAATAAAAACAAACGAACAACTCTCTTTAACCAAAAAAATCAACAACAACCTTTTAGAATGGCAAAAAAACTTCTCTAAAATGGGCTATTACATAAAATACTTTGACAAAAAATACCTCTCTAACCAAAATATCCAAAATATCGACGAGCATAGAAAAATCATCTCATACAACAGACAGCTTTGTGCGTTGATTGAACAGCACAATGACGGCATTAGTGCAATTATAAAAGAAATGTCTGATTTGTTTAAACAATTGCAAGAAAGCGAAACAAAACTAAACACAACCACTAGAGAAATAGAAACAATGGTAAAAAACATGAGAATTTTGCCATTGTCGACGATATTTCAGCTTTTTCCCAGAATGGTACATAACATTGCAAAAGAAAAAGGCAAAAAAATCGAATTAATAATAAAAAACCAAGATATCTCAGCCGACAAAACGATTATAGAAGAACTAAAAATCCCTTTAATGCACATAATAAGAAACTCTATAGACCATGGGATAGAAAATATAGAAACGAGAAAATCTCTAGGCAAAAATCCGGCAGGACAAATAGAAATTAGTGCTTGTTATCGAGATAACAATATAATAATCGACGTAAAAGACGACGGGCGTGGACTCGATATTGAAAAAATAAAGAAAAAAGCACTGGAAAAGAAGATTTTAACGCCTGATGAAATCAATGCTATAGATGACAACGAACTTACAAATTTGATTTTTTACCCCGGATTTTCGACTGAAGATTTTGTAACAGAAATTTCAGGTAGAGGCTTAGGACTTGATATCGTAAACAACAAAATAAATGATTTGCAGGGAAGAATTGATGTTTTTTCTGAATTGAACAGAGGAACAATAGTTAGAATAACACTCCCTTCTACAATTGCAACAAAAAAAGTTTTTGTAATAGAAGAAAACGAACAACTTTGGGCGATAGAAACTTCTGTCATTAAAACAATCGTTAGAATAGACGCCGATGATATATATGAAAAAGACAACCACAACTACTTTATCTACAATGGCGAAGCTATTTCTATATACACTTTGTGCCAAATTTTAAATTTTGAAAACAAACCCAGAAACGCAAACAAATACACCCTCTTGATTATAGAAACAGATAACAACTGTTTTGGTATAATAGTAGAAAGGCTTATTTCCGATCAAGAAATTGTTCACAAAAAAATAGCACCTCCATTGTACAAAATAAAAAATATCTCAGGAATAACCACTCTGGCAAACGGCGAAGCGTGTTTGATTATTAATATTTCTGATGTTATTTCAACAATCGGAAGCAAAAAAATTAAAACAAAAATAATCATTCAAAATGAAATTTCAAAAGTGAAAAATAACGCAAAATACAAAATTTTGGTTGTCGATGATTCTTATACAACAAGAATTTTACAACAAAAAATTCTATCAGGATTAGGTTACAATGTTCAAAGTGCAACCAATCCTACTCACGCTTTAGAAAAAATAGAAAACGAACAGTTTGATTTGATTATTTCAGATGTGCAAATGCCTGTGAGGACCGGTTTTGAATTTATTAAATTATTGCGTCA
>CAKURN010000004.1 GCA_934675695.1 uncultured Candidatus Melainabacteria bacterium
GTAGAAAATGCTTGATATTAAAGTAATTAGAGAAAATCCCGAAAAAATCAACGAACTTCTTAAAAGAAGAAATCCTGATTTATCTGTTGATGAAATTTTAAAAATTGACGAACAAAGAAGAAAAATTCAATTTGAATTAGACAATTTGAGAGCAACCAGAAAATCTGAATCCAACAAAATTGGTTTAATGAAAAAACAAGGCGTTGATACAACTGAAATTCAAGCAGAAATTAGAAAATTAGGCGAAGACGCAAAAAATTTGGAAGAAAAATTAAACGAACTCGATGTTCAACAAAAAGACACTTTGCTTAGAATTCCAAATACACCTGACGAAAACATTCCAATCGGAAAAGATGACAGTGCAAATGTTGAAATAAAAAGATGGGGCGAACCTACAAAATTCGATTTTGAATACAAAGCACACTGGGATTTGTGTCCGGAACTTGGTATGTTGGATTTTGAAAGAGGGGTAAAACTCGCTCACACCAGATTTACTCTATATAGAAACCTAGGTGCAAAATTAGAACGTGCTATAATTAACTTCTTTTTAGATACACATACGCAAACAAGAGGCTATGAAGAAATTCTTCCTCCTGTAATGGCAAATACAAAAACAATGACAGGAACAGGACAATTGCCAAAATTCAAAGAAGATATGTTCAAATGCGTTGATGAAGATTTGTATTTAATTCCAACCGCAGAAGTTCCTGTAACAAATATCTATCAAGATGAAATTTTGCCTGAAGATATGTTACCTAAATATATGACAGCATACACTCCATGTTTCAGACGTGAAGCAGGTTCAGCAGGAAAAGACACAAGAGGATTAATCAGACAACACCAATTTAATAAAGTTGAACTTGTTAAATTAACAAAACCTGAAGAATCAGAAGCTGAACACGAAAAACTAACACGAGATGCCGAAAATGTGCTTGAAATTTTGGGTTTACCTTATAGACGTGTTTGTTTATCAACAGGTGATATTGGATTTTCTGCAAAAAAATGTTATGATTTAGAAGTGTGGATGCCTTCATACAATTCATACAAAGAAATTTCTTCTTGCTCTAATTTTGGCGATTATCAAGCTAGACGTGCAAATATCAGATTCAGAAGAAAAGACGGAAGTGTAGAATTTGTCCATACATTAAACGGTTCAGGTCTTGCTGTTGGAAGAACACTAGCTGCAATATGCGAAAATTTCCAAACAAAAGACGGACACATAATCATTCCTGAAGCACTTAGAAAATACACAGGATTTGACAAAATATAAAACAAACATGCAAAAATATTTTTGTACAAGTTTTATAAATACAAAACTGATTTTTAGGAGAAATAAATGAAAAAGTTATTATTGCTTACACTTGTTGTAATAGTTGCTACAGTTTGTGCAAATGCAAAAACAACAGCTAAAAAAGATGTTATCAAAGACGACGAATACAAACAAATCAAAACACAATTCTTTAATGCTGAAGGTTATGGCGATATGTACAATTGTTTCGTTGCAAAACAAAGATTTTGCAAAGTAAAAGACTATGATACAGGCGTTTATGTATTGTGTGATAGAGAAACATCAAGAACACAAATGGAATCAGCAAAAGTATTTTACAAACTGGGACAATGTGTAAAATTAAACTAATAATTAACTAAAAATAACTAAAATCCTGTAAAATGCAGGATTTTTTAGTATAAATGTATTATTTATAAAATGAGATATTCCAATATATATATATATATTAAGATTTTATTGGAGAGATGAATGATATCCGAATTTTAGTTTAATCTACATTAGTGACTACACTTGTTTAAATTTAACGAGTGTTTTTTTTGGCAAAACTATTGTAAAATTCGATTTTCATAGTAAAATTTAATTGTGGATATACAGACTTTTTATAAGGAAGTTTAGATGTTTGAAAGATTTACGGAAAAGGCAATAAGAGTAATAATGCATGCACAAGACGAAGCACGCAGACTTGGGCATAATTTTGTCGGAACGGAACAACTTCTACTTGGTTTAATTGTAGAAGGAACAGGCATTGCCTATAAAACACTCAAATCAATGGGTGTAAACATCAAAGATGCAAGAGAAGAAGTTGAAAAAATAATAGGTAGAGGCTGTGGCTTTGTTGCAGTCGAAATTCCATTTACACCTAGAGTGAAAAAAGTCTTGGAATTATCTTGGGACGAAGCAAGGCAGCTAGGTCATAATTACATAGGAACAGAGCATTTGTTACTTGCTTTAATCAGAGAAGGCGAAGGTGTTGCAGCAAAAGTTCTTGAAAATTTAGGAGTAGATTTAAACAAATGTCGTGCAAACGTAATTAAAATGTTAGGCGAAACAAAAGCAACAACAGGTTCTACTTCTCAATTAACTACACCGGGTGTTAGCCAATCAAAAGTCAAAACTCCTTCACTTGACGAGTTTGGGACAGATTTAACACAAGCAGCTCAAGAACAAAGACTTGACCCTGTTGTTGGTCGTGAAAAAGAAATTGAACGTGTAATTCAAATTTTAGCAAGAAGAACAAAAAACAACCCTGTACTAATCGGAGAACCAGGGGTTGGTAAAACCGCTATTGCTCAAGGTTTGGCACAAAGAATAGTAGACTGCGAAGTTCCTGATATTTTAGAAAACAAAAAAATAATCCAACTCGATATGGGTCTACTGATCGCAGGAACAAAATACAGAGGTGAATTTGAAGAACGTCTTAAAAAAATAATGGACGAAATTCGTCAAGCAGGAAATATCATTCTTGTAATTGATGAAATGCACACTCTTATAGGTGCAGGTGCTGCAGAAGGTGCAATTGATGCTGCAAACATTTTGAAACCTGCATTATCAAGAGGCGAAATCCAAGTCATCGGTGCAACAACATTAGATGAATATAGAAAATATATAGAAAAAGATTCTGCTCTAGAAAGACGTTTCCAAACAGTAATTGTCGACCAACCTTCAATCGAAGAAACAATCGAAATCATCAAAGGTTTAAAACAAAAATACGAAGAACACCACAAATTGATTATTTCAGATGAGGCAATCGTTGCTGCAACAGAATTGTCTAGCAAATTCATTACAGAAAGATTTTTGCCTGATAAAGCAATTGATATTATTGATGAAGCAGCTTCAAAAGTTCGTCTCAATGTTTCAGCTTTGCCTCCTGAAGGAAAAGAACTGGATAAAGAATTAAAAGCCATCATAAAAGAAAAAGAAGATGCTATAAGAAATCAAGAATTTGAAAAAGCGTCTGATTTAAGAGATGACGAAGCTAATTTAAAAGACAAAATCCATGAAATATCAGAAAAATGGCGTCAAACTCAAGACGAAAACAAGCCAACAGTTGGCGTTGAAGAAGTAGCACAAGTTATTGCAACAATTACAGGTATTCCTGTAACAAAAATAACAGAGGCTGAATCAGAAAAACTTCTAAAATTAGAAGAAACACTTCACAATCGTGTAATTGGACAATCTGACGCTGTTACTTCTCTTGCAAAAGCAATAAGACGTGCAAGAGTAGGTTTGAAAGCACCAAACAGACCTATCGGAAGTTTCATTTTCTCAGGTCCTACAGGTGTTGGTAAAACAGAATTGGCAAAAGCTCTAGCAGAGGCTGTATTCGGTTCTGAAGACAATATGGTAAGAATCGATATGTCAGAATTTATGGAAAAACATGCAACATCAAAATTGATAGGTTCACCTCCGGGATATGTTGGTTATGATGATGGCGGCAATATGTGTGAAATCATCAGAAAGAAACCTTATTCTGTTGTTCTTTTTGATGAAATCGAAAAAGCTCACCCTGACACATTCAACATAATGTTGCAAATATTAGATGATGGACGTTTGACAGATTCAAAAGGACGTCATATCAATTTCAAAAATACAATCATCATTATGACAAGTAACGTTGGTGCTAGTATGATTACAAGCACGCAAAAACTAGGTTTTTCAGTATCCGGAGATGACAAAAAAGACAGATACGAAAAACTAAAAGACACGGTAAATGAAGAACTTAAAAAAGCCTTCAGACCTGAGTTTTTAAATCGTGTAGATGATATTATTGTATTTGCACACTTAAATCAAGAAGAAATTAGGCAAATTGTTGATTTAATGTTAAAAGATTTGTTTAAACGCTTGTCAGAAAGAGATTTGACAATCGAAGTTACAGACGCTGCAAAAGATTATTTGGCTAAAGAAGGATATTCGGAAACTTATGGTGCTCGTCCATTAAGACGTATCATTCAAAAGAAAGTTGAAGATGTCTTAGCCGAAGAAATTTTAAGCGGAAACTACAAATCAAACGACAAGTTAAAAATGGATTATCGAGATGATAAAATCGTAATCGAAAAAATAGAAAACTAATTAAAAGGCTCTAATATAGAGCCTTTTAATTTTAATCATTAATAATCACTATCTTCATCTATTAAGATGTCTTTATCAAACAAATTGTCGTTTCTTGAAAAATTATCCCACATTAAACCTATATCTTTTCCTGAAAGGACTTTTTGATAGGCATCACCGTCTTTTGCGATTACAACATGGAATTTTTCATTTGGCACTTTTTTGTATACAAAAATGTCACAATCTTCTCTACAAGCAACAAAGCCGAGTTGCGGTTGATAACGTTTAATGTCATCTTTTGGTATACCTTGGGCATAAAATACGCCACCTAAAAAACTAACTGGATTCAAAGTTCTTCTCCTTTTTTTTTATTTATAGTCTAACTGTATCTGATTTTTGCAAAAGCAATAGAGGCACATATCCCCAGATTTAGGCTTTCTACGTTATTATCCATAGTAAAAGTCAATTTTTCATCTGAGATATTATTTATTTCTTTTCCAATTCCACTAGCTTCTGAACCGAAAGCTACGATGAATTTTTTTGGAAATTCGTATTTCATAAAATCGTTTTTTGAATCAACAACTGTTGAAATAAATTTGTGTTCTTTTTTTAAAGAACAAAGAAATTCAATGTCGTTTGTGTGAATAATAGGGATTTTAAAGATATTTTGCGTTGTGGAACGTATTGTTTTTGTGTTGTACAAATCAACACAATCCCCAAACAAAATTATTCCATCAATCGAAAACGCTACAGCACTTCTGATTATTGTACCTAGGTTTCCGGCGTCTTTTATGCTGTCAATTAGTGCAATTTTGTTTAATTTTTTAAATACGTTTTTGTCTATAATAGGTTCTTTTACAACAGCAACGCTAGATGTTGGGGATTTTGTTGTAGAAATTTTTTTCAAGATTTCATCATTTACAAAAACAATATTTTTAGTTTTTATTTTGTTTTTTAAGTCATTATCTTCTTTTAAAAAAACAAATTCAAATTCTTTGTTTTGTTCAACTAAACCTTGTATTGTTTTTTCACCATCCAAAAGAATAAGTTTTTCAGTTTTTCTATATTTGGGTTGTTGAAGTTTTACTATGTATTTTATGAGGTTATTTTGAGTACTTGTGATTTTTTGAATATTCATTCAAAGTCCTTTTGCCAATTTTTTAGCATTTTTATTTCATTTATGTTTAATAGATTGTAATCTATTAAAACCTCCTCAAAAGAAAATTTTGACAGTGAAATTTTATTGTAATTTATGTCGCTATAAACACAGTTTTCGATTCTGACACCAAATTCTTCGCCTGTTGATAGACTTTTTCCATACAATCCTGGTTCAATAGAGTGAGTTTGATAAGGTTTTATTATGTCTTTTGAAACATTAGAGAGTCTGGGTGGGTTTTGGTGAACAGAAGTTCCTATACCATGACCCAATCCATGGTTAAAATTGAACCCGTCTTCAAACAATGGAGATAAAATTTTTCGAGCCATCAAGTCTAATTCTCTAGCAGATGTATTTTTTGACATATAACAATTCAAAAATGCCTTTAATACATAAGTATAGACTTTTTTGTGTATAGGTTTTGGGTTTGAACCAAAATAAAATGTTCTTGTAATATCTGTAGCATAGCCTGCTTCATAATATCCACCACAATCCAGTAATAGAATACTTTCAGGCTTTAAAATCTTTTTAGCATCATAACTTGAATAATGAATAGAAGCAGAGTTTTCATTTATTGCAAGTAAGGTCTTAAATGAAGGACAAATAGCACCTTGTTTTATCAATTCTTCTTCAAAAATTTCTACTAGGTCTTTTTCCGACAATCCCTCTTTTAATCTCTTTTTAAAATTAAGAATTGCACAATCGAGTTTTTTTGAAGAATCAATCAAATGCTCAATTACACTTTTAGATTTTACAGAAGCCATCAATGGCAAATTGTCGTTTTTGATTTGGATAGGATTTTTGATTGATAAAAATTTGTTTAGAGTAATGTCTTTAAAATTTATAGAAACTTTTGATTCTATTGAATTTATGTAACTAAAAAATTCAGATAGTGGTTTTACGTTTAATTTTTCTATTTTTATTTTTTTAACTTCTTCAAAGTCTTCGACAAACAAAATGTAGTTTAAATTTTTAAAATCTAAATACAATATAGATTTGAAATTTGAAGAATATTTTGATTTGAAACTTCTTAAATTTGTTAAATAAGAAATTTCATCTAAATTAAAAACGACTGTTTTTTCTATGTTTGAGTTAGTTTTTTTGTATTTTTCAATTTTAAAAATAAAGTCATTTTTTTCGATTTTTTTATCAACCAAAAAAATACTTTTTGAATTGTCAATATCTGAGTTTTTTGAATATTTTTCATTTAGAGAATATTTTCTAACATCAAAATAAGAATCGTATTTCAAATAATCAGATAGCAAAATATCATCAGGAACAAAGAGTTTTGTGTTTTTTTTGTATTTTTTTTGAAATGCTTCAAAAAAAGTTTCACCTAAAGGCATTTTATATGTTTCTATTCCATCAAAAATCTGTTTATCAACTAGAATATGGTATCTAGTGTCAACAAAAATCGTTATTTTGCCGTTTTTTTCAATAATCGCTTCACCTTCTGTACCTGAAAAATTGGTCAAAATATTCAATGGAGAAGATGTGTAGTGGTTTTTAAAATATTCATCACTAGATTTTAGAAGAAGAATATCATCTTCGTTTAACATATTTGTATAATATTTTATTTGTTCGTTTCTTAGTTTTTCGTTTTTTTTCATTTTAGTACGTTATACTCACAATTATTTCTTTAGTTTTTCTTTCGTTTTCAAAATCGACAAAATATATGCTCTCATCATTATCTATTAAAATTTTTGTATTTTCTATTGGTAATGTAGCATTATTTTTGAAAAAATTTGACTTGAATTTTAATATTAATTTATAAAAATCAGCATTTATGTTTTTGTTGTTTGATTTTATTGTTTCTTCTAAAATATCATTTATTTTGTAAAAATCTTCACTTTTTCCAACAAAAATCGAAGAAGTTTTTGAAATTGAATGAATATTTATTAATCCATTTTTTATATTTGCACTTGATATTATTCTAACCAGTTTCGGTTTTATATCTATAACATCAATAAAGCCAAAAGAATTTATATTAAATTTTTCAGATAAAAACGCCATAAATTACCACTTCTTTTATATAAATTTAATCCAAACAGGAATAAAAGCAAAAGCAATCGTTACAACCAACGTAATTTCAGAAATTAAAGCAGGAGAAACAAAATCTTCAAAGAAAGAAAAGCATTCTTTTATTGTTTGTGTGTTTTCTTGGGGCAGTAGATTATTTTCATTATTCAACACTCTTGTAAAAAATCTTTCTAAAAGATAAACAATTGTAGAAATATTGTCCAAAATGAAATTTATTCCAACAAAAGAAATAGTTCCGCCAACCAAAAAACCAACTATTGCTTCTGCTTTTAAAAACACACCAACTATTGAAAAAATAACGATAGAAAGCAAAAAATACCCGCCAAATCCAATTTGTATATCGTTAAGCAAATTGTTTAAAGAAAACCTATTCAATATCGAAAGATTTTCTTTATTTTGAGACGAAAATTTCAAGCTTTTTTTTATGTCAAAAGCCAACCTTTTTGAAGTTTTAAAGACATTATTAATTAATATGGACAAAAACGCAAACACAATTCCAATACCTAGCATTAAAGCAGAAGAAACATAAGGATTCATCAAATCTACTTCTTCTAATTCAATAACTACGCAATAGTTTAAAATAGAAGCGAAAACAACCAACAAAAAAGCAAAATTTACGTATTTGTTTAATATATATAAAAATTTCTTTCCTGTTTCTTTAATCAAATCGAAATCAACACCATTGCCGATTTTTTTTGAAAACAAGTCCATATTTACTATATTTTGACAAAAATTTGCATACAATAAAGAAACAACACTGCAGCACAAAAAACCAAACGCACAAAGCACTATGCCCCACATTCCCATTAATGGAGCTTCTAAACCGTATGAAGTAAAAAATGAAACCAAAATAACGACTATCATTAAAAAATAAGGCAAAAAAGCACAACTAAGAGATTTTTTGATTATTTGAATAAATTCATTTTTTAATCCAATTGCAGCAGAGTTTGAAATATCGAGCAGTTTTTTTTCACTGTAGAATATTTTTTTAACATAATAAAAAAGTACAAAAAGGCTACAAAAACTACCCGTAACCAAAGCCCAAACAAGCCCGATACAAGTAGGAAGCCAGATTTTTATCGTAAAGTAATTTATTATATTAAATATGACTGCAGATAGAATATTTGCTAGAATAAAAGTCTTTATGTAGTTTGTTTCTTTTGTTAATCTAGTGAATGCAAGGACAAAAATTGCGGAAAATAGACCATTTGCAGCAATTACAATCGGCAAAAATTGCCCCATGACCGCCATACAAAAAGCTCCTGTAGAAATAGCTCCTGCAAAAGTAACAATAAAAAACATAAGAATAGAAGAAGAATGAGAAACAACGGGCGTAATCATTTTGAAACCATCAAGCAAATATGTTGTTATTTTCTTTTCTTCAATATTTCTATTTTCAGCAAGTGCAAACATTTCATTTGTATAAGAAGTAGTTTTTAGACAAACTGATTTTACTGTCATTAAGCAAAAATAAGTCAAAACCACCCCTAATGCATAACCAAAAAGAATTTGGTAATCTTTAAATGCATGGAAAAAAATAACATACAAAGAAACCAAAACTCCAAAAGGCAAAAAAGAAGCAACTATTGCAGAATTAAAAACTTTTTTAAAAGAAATTTCATTTTTAAAATCAAGAGTTTCTTCTATTGTAGAAACCAAAGATGCTTTTGAAACAATAATATTTAGGATTAATGCACTATATGAACCCAAAATCACCAAAAAAGCGAATCTTCCACCCAATGTAAAATAAGATACTATAGAAGAAAATATCAGCAAAAAAGTGACTATTTTAGAAACTTTTGCATAAAAAATCCTTAAAAAAGAAAGTTCACTATAAATTTTTTCTTTCAATATTTCGTTTTTATTTCTAAAATAAGAGTTTTCGACAAATTTTAATACAGCAAACAAAATAGCAACAGAAGCTGCAAACAAACCAATCCATTTTGATTTTGTACTTGTTATGTCAACAAAATACACTGCATATCCTATATAACAAGCAGCAATGAATTCTATCCAAAACAACGAATTCCAAATAAATTTCTTTATGATTCGACTTCTACCCATGACTTAATTATATAAAAAACAGGAAGAAAATTGCAAAAAACTCTTTTATTGTGGCAAATTCAAGGATTTTTTGTCCAAAAGTGTTAATATCAGTGGGTTTATGATATTTAACATTTCTTTAGAATCTTCGCTTTTTCTAAGTGCAACTGCATAAAACTCTCTTGAATACGCACGATTGATTACTTTGAATTTTCCATCATTCAAACCTTTTAAGATACAATCATCACCAAAAATAGCATCAACTTGGTTGTTTATTAAAAAATTATAAGCTTCTCTATAAGTCTTTGCCCCTACTACTTGGGCATTTGGAATGATGAGTCTGATTATTTTTTCACCGGTTGTACCCATTACAACAGCCAGTCTTCCTGTTTTGTTGAAGTAATAGAGCGATTTTATTTTTGACAATGGTCTTACCATGATTTTTTGAGTTGTTTGAAAATAAGGAACAGAAAAATCAATCACGAGCTTCCTTTTTTCATTCACAGACATTGTTGCAACCAAAATATCAATTTCTTTTGAATTTAGTTTAGAAATTCTATTTTGTGGCGTAACTGCAACAAACTTTACATTTGCAGGATTGTCTTCATTAAATATTGCAGCTGCAATTTTTTTCGACAATTCTATATCTATCCCTTTTAAAACATTATTTTTGTCATAATAACCAAACGGCGGAGAATCTGTTTTTACGCCAACAATCAAGTATCCTCTTTCAAGAATTCTTTCTTTATCTGTCGGTTCTTTTTTGTCAAATGAACAACCGGACAGACAAATCATTGAAACAAATGTAAAAATTAATAAAAAAAATGTATACTTTTTCATAAAAACATCATATCATAAAACTATGAAAGATTTATTAATTAGTATAGTTTTTTGCACAATAGGTGCTTGTTTGGCGGCTTTTGCACTAGAGTGTTTTTTAGTTCCAAACCAAATTATTGATGGCGGAATAGTAGGTATATCAATTATGAGTGCCTATATTACAAAAATTAACTTAGGGGTTTTGCTTTTGGTTTTAAATTTGCCGTTTTTCTTTTTAGCATTTAACGAATTTGGCAAAAAGTTCATCGTAAGAGCAATTTACAGTGTTTCAATACTAGGTTTATTTGTTAATCTTATTTCTTCACATATAAAACCAATAACAGAAGATATGCTGTTATCGGCGTTTTTTGGCGGTGGAATATTGGGTGTTGGGGTAGGTATAGTCTTAAAAAACGGAGCTTGCCTCGATGGAACAGAGATTCTTGCAATGAAAGTATCAAAAAAATACCCTTATTCAGTTGGTGAAATAATCATGTTTATCAATGTGTTCATTTTTGCTTCTGCAGGGTTTTTGTATGGTTGGGAACAAGCAATGTATTCTACATTGACATATTTGGTTGCATATCGAGCAATAGACACTGTTGTGCAAGGATTTAACGAAGAAAAATCAATCAGAATCATTACAGACAAAGGTTACGAATTAGGCGAAGCAATAATAAAAAATTTAGACAAAACCGTTACATATCTGGAAGCACAAGGCGGATATTCTAAAAGCACAAAAACAATGGTATATTGTGTAGTACCTAGAATCGAATTAAACAAATTAAAAGATGTGGTTTCGTACGTCGATAAAGATGCATTTTTGTCTATCGAAAATGTTCATGAAGTGTACGGAAAACGTTATAAAAAACATTAACAGTGGAATTAACAAAGTGGCATATCCACTGTATTTTCATCAACTAGAAAAATACACTTCCTGACTTTTCGTTAAGAAGTGTATTTTTTACATTTATTTTATAATGAAATTAACAATATCTCCGATTGCAACAGGATTTACTTTTATCAATTGAGTTCCAGGGCCACCTAGAGGGTATTGTTTTACAACAGGAGGCGTTGCTAAATAAAAGTTTAAATAGACTCTATC
Organism: uncultured Candidatus Melainabacteria bacterium; assembly: GCA_934675695.1. Lineage (GTDB taxonomy): Bacteria > Cyanobacteriota > Vampirovibrionia > Gastranaerophilales > Gastranaerophilaceae > RUG14156. The sequence goes on from CAKURN010000004.1 coordinate 11,500, forward strand.
TGTTTTTGTTGTTATATTCATCATTTTCGTATTGTAGAATTTAAGCGATTTAATTGGCATATTTAAGCCTTTAAAACTCATTACGGGCGAAATCAATATAGCTTTTATTGGAGGTTTTCCCAAATTTAAAGAACCTATCATACCAGCGATAGCCCCTAAATCCGCACCGATTAATATTGTATCATTCGTATTTACATCTGCATAGTTTGATTTTATGTATTGAACAGATTGAACATAGTCTTTTGGCAACCTTGCCCAATCTTCTTTTGTAAATTGATAACGAGATTTGATTTTTAATTTTTCATTATAAACAGACCTGCCATGACCTCTTAAATCCATTGCCAGAACATTGTAGTCTTTTAATCTTAAATTTTCGGCCAATTTCTGCCAACTTGACGCATTCATTGAAAACGAATGTACGCAAATAACTAATGGCTTATTTGATTTATGTTGAGCCAAATACAAATCGCCAACCAAAATAAACCCGTCACGAGTGGCAAATTCTATTTTTTGTTTTGAAGAAACTTTTCTTTTAAGAACAGTTTCAGCATTGCAAAATGCCAACAAAGAAACCAAAATCAGACCTATAAAAGAGTATATAAACGCTTTTTTCATATATTAATTTTAACAAATATACTACTTTTTTTAATTATTTTTTAAAAATTACACCTTTTAGATGAAATCAAAAGAAACTTTCTAAAGAATATTTTATAAGTGTCGAAGATACAAACATAAAGATTTGAATAAGGGAAAACCCTTACTCAAAACCTCCTCCCCAAGTCTAGTAGCCGCCTTATGACGGCTTTTTTTTATTAAAAAATTATTTAATTATTTTGCCATCGATGCCAAATCCTATTGCCTTTTTATATGTTTTTTCTCCATCAGAAGAAACAAAAAGCTTTTTTATTAATCCTGATACTTTTTCATTTTCAAAATACATACCTTTATCAGCACCACTGCTTCCGTCTGGATTTGAGTAGAAATTTTTTACCCATATTCGTAATTTGTTATCAACAAAATTAAAGCTTTCTTTTGATTTTACAGAACCATCATCAAAAACTTCAAAATCGCTATGAAAACCGGTTAATATTCCATCTTGTGCTTCTATTCTTGCTTTTTCCAAAAAATCATCTACAGTTAAAAAGCCATCACCACAAAGAGTGGATTTTCTAACCAGAGTCTTTCCATCTTGTGCCAATTCTTCCAAAGTTTTTGAACCGTCTGCTGCAGTTTTTACTTTGTCGAGATTGGTTAAAACTTCATCAATTGCAGTTTGGGCATAAGTTTGAACTTTTTTGGCTGTTTGCTGGATTTTTTTTCCTTTATTTTGGATAGCTGCAGCTTTTCCTTTATCAATCAATGCAATAGCCCCAACACCAACAGCAATAGCCCCTATAGCAGAAGCAAGTGCTATAAGAAGTTTTTTATTTTTTGGCATTTTGAATTTTTTAGACAATTCAACAGTATCGTTTTTTGTTTGAGGCAAATTTTTTGTTAGCGGTTTAGGTGCTGTATTTTGTTGTGCAATTTTTGCCTGAAGTATGGGTGACATTGAATTTATCATATTTTTCCTTTTTTGATTTTAGGACTAACATATAAAACATGTAAAGCGGATTTTTTGCTATAAAATCAGGGGTTTTAAAAAAATTTATGTTTTATTTGCAAGAATTTAGCACAATACGCCACTTAAAATTTTATATATCAATCTTATTTCGTCTTCATTTGCTCTATCAATCATCGTTTGGATATTTTTCAACAACTCTTTTACATCTTTTTGGTGATTAAACATATACAATTGATATGGCTCAACATCTAGAGCTTGAGCAATTTTTTCCAAATTTTCATCAGTAGGGTGAAAATAGCCGCTTTCGATTTTGCTAATACTAGAAGCACCAATATTTGTAATTTCAGACAATTCTTCTTGCGTAAGCTTTCTTGAAATTCTGATTTCTTTTATTCTTTTTCCTAAAAGTTTCTTTAATTCTGTCATAAAAACTCCTAGAGATAATTTTATACAATGCATTATAAAAAATTAATAAGCTGGAAGGAATTTTTTGTTGCTTTTTTTGTGGCTGTGTGCATATAATATGCAGTAAAGGAATATTTATATTAAAAATATTCCTTGAGATACATATATTTTGGAGTTTTTATGCAAAAGCATGCTTTTACACTAGCAGAGGTTTTAATCACGTTGACTACTATAGGAATAATCACAGCAGTAATTATTCCAGTTGCAGTACAATCAAAACCTGATAAAAATGTAATGAAATTTAAAAAAGCTAACGCTACTTTATATCAGGCAATTTCGATTTTAGTTAATTCAGACAAATATTTTCTTAATGGAGATATGAAATACAAATTTGATGGAACAATGCTGCTTGGAACAAATATTGAACATACGAAATATTTTTGTAAATCTTTTAGTGATGTTATAAGCACAAAACATGTAAATTGTTACGGAATTTCACAAGGCGGAATGCAACATAACAATGGAACTCTAGCAAAATTTATGTATGATGAAAATTGTAAACCATTGATTGATTATTCAAGCAGTGCATCAACTTCTTGCAAAGCAAATGCAATAAATTCAAAAGAAAAAGATAATTTAATCGTTACAACAGATGGGGTTACTTTTTATGATATGGACCCTGCTTTAACTTTTAACAATTTAGAGGGTTGGTATTTGACAGGTTGTAATAATCAAGACGGAAGCGTATCTAGTGGTTGTATGGCAGATTCATTGAAATGTTATGGCACAACAAGAATTGGGAAAATTTTTTGTATGGATATAGATGGAATACCTGATGGAGGAAGCAAAAATTGTGACGATATAAAAGATATCTGTCCATTTGCATACGTTATAAGACACGATGGAAGAATTTTACCTGACTACAGAACTCAACAATGGATCGATAAATCAATATAATTTTTATAGTACAGATGCTAAAAGCTCATCTATAACTTCTTTTGCATCAGCTACTATTTTATAGTTTGCATATTTGAATATTTCTGCATTTTCATCTGTATTTATTGCAACTATAGCCTTTGAATTTTTCATTCCCATAATATGCTGAATTGCACCTGAAACCCCAAAAGCTATATATAATTCTGGTTGGATAGTTAAACCTGTCTGTCCTATTTGTTTTTCATAAGGCAATATACCATAATCAACAACTTTTCTCGTTGTTCCAACAGAAGCATTGAATATTTTTGCCAATTTTTGAAGTTTGTCAAAGTATTCTTTTTTGTTGTTTGAAATAATACCAAAACCACCCACAAGAACTATTTTTGCAGAAGCTAAAGTAGAAGTATCAACGGAACTATCGACAAGATTTCTTAATAATTTTATTCTATCTTCATCATAAATAGATGGACTAAATTCAAAAAAATCGTCGCTTTTATTGTTTACTTCTTTTATTTTAAATGTTTTTGGTCTTACTGTTGCACATTGAGGATTTTTCTTTGATAGTATTGTTGCCATTAATTCACCACCAAAAGTAGGACGAGTGGCAGCAAGTTTAACTTCATTATTTTTTAATATCAATTCTAACTCAGTACAATCAGCAACAAGCCCCGTATCAAGCATTGTTGTAATTCTAGGAGCAAGCGTTCTTATTTTTTCTGTTGCCGGAAACAATACGACATCAGACAAATTTTGGTTATAATATTCTACAAAGATTTTTGAATAGATTGTAGGTAGAAATTCTTGTTCTTGCTTGTATTTAATTAAAACAATTCTATCTGAGCCTGCATTAAAAATTTTTTGTTTTACAAACTCATCCATTTTGTCTGAAATTATTGCGGTTTCGATTTTGATATCTTGATTAAATTCGTTATTTGATTGAAGTTTTAATTCATACGCTTTTGAAACAAGTTCTAAAGTCGAAGTTGTTACGTCATTGTTTTGAATTTCACCGTAAACCGTTATTTTGTTCATTTTTCTACCTTAAATACAATATCTAAAATGTTTCTTGCAAATTTTTCTTTTATTTCTATTGTGTTTTTATTTATTTCCGGTCTAAATGCTTTGTATACCATAGTGGGTGAGCCGATAACGCCTATCTGTCCTTTTTCAAAACCCAAATCGTTCGCATTGTAGACTTCTATTGCTGTACTTTGTGCTTTTATGTAGTCATTTATTTTTGGTATGAAGTTTTGGGGACATTTTTCTTTTATTGCAACAAGACAAGGGGTAGAAAGCTCGTACATATTTATTTCAGAATCAATTTTTTGCGAAACCAAAACGAGATTTTTATCAGCGTTGTGCAATTCTATTACATTTGTTACATCTATAATATCTAAATACTGTGCCATGCTAACAGGAACCTGTTCAGTATCACCATCATCAGCTTTTTGACCTGCAAGAATTAAATTGAAATCCGGTATGTATTTTTCTATTGCGAATGACAAGATTTTTGCCGTAATCAAAGTATCTGAACCTGAGAACAATTTGTCAGAAAGCAAAATTGCACGATCAGCACCTTTTGCAAGAGCATATTCAAGAACATCTTTTGCTTGATTTGGCCCCATAGAAACAACTGTAAGGCTTGCTTCTTTAAAACGTTTTTTTATTTGAACAGCCCAATTCAATACCCATTCGTCTGTAGTGTTCAATTTTGATAGCATACCTTGTCTATCTAAATTGTTTTCTTTTGTCCATTTGATATCATCTACATCCGGTACTTGTTTTATACAAACAACTATATTCAATGATTTGTTCCTTTATTTAACAATTTTTACCAACCCGGAGGGTTTATCTACATTTCTTTTTAATCTTGTTGCAACTTTTAGAGCTAACAATTGAAGTGCTACTATCATAGAAAGTATAGTTGCGATTTTTGATTGAGATTTTGGGATTTTTATTAAACAATCACAATCAATTTTGTCAAAAGAATCAGAAATAACAATAGATTTTGTTTTGTATGTTGAAAATATTTTGTTTAACAATTCTATTTCATATTTTTCACAATCTTCTGTCAAAAATGTTAAAAATATTTTTGATTTATTTAATATAGCAAAATGTCCATGAATAAATTCGCCCAAAGGATATGAACTTGTGTTTATATAGCTTGTTTCTTTGATTTTAAGTGCAGCTTCTCTAGATAAAGGATAATTGTAGCCTGCTCCGCAAATTGAAAATTCTTTTTGTTTTGAAATTATTTTTGCTGCGATATCTAGATTTTCCGTATTTTGTATTGTATTTTCAATTGAATTTTTGATTGAATAGATGTTTTTTATTTCATCTGTCATATCTATGTGTTTGTTTTGTGCAATTTTGCAAGCCAAAATCCACAACATAGTAACAGAAGCAGAAAACGTCTTTGTTGCTGCTATTGCTTTTTCTTTTCCTGCGTAAATATAAAACTGAAAATCAGACATTTTAAACATTTCTGAATTTATGTTGTTTGTAATACATAATGTTTTACAGCCTCTTTGTTTCAATTTTGAAACAGAAAGCACCGTATCTACGCTATTTCCTGATTGACTAACAAAAACATAAAGAGCGTTTTTGTCATAATTTGAAAATTTTGCATTTGAAAATTCACTAGCGTATTCAACAGAGCATTCTATATTAGAGATGTTTTCAAAAAAATATTTGCCAAACAAACCTGCATTGTAAGATGAACCACTTGCTATAATAACGATTTTTTTGATATCGAGCGGCAAATTCGGCATAAAACAGTAATTAACAATGTATTTGTCAACCAAATTTTGAATAATTTCGCTTTGTGAATTTATTTCTTCTTCCATCAAATAACTCATATTTATATTATAATCGAAAAATGATAAATTGCATCTATATCCATATTCCATTTTGTGAAAAAAAATGTAATTACTGTTGTTTTTGCTCTTTTAACCTGCTTTCAAAAAAAGAAGATTATATAAATTCTCTATTAAAAGAAATAAAGTTTTATTACGACAAAACTCCTTTAAAAACGCTCTATTTTGGCGGAGGAACGCCATTTTTGCTAGAAGTAAAAGATTTTGAAAAAATTCTATCTGAGTTTAATTTTAATAAAGAAACAGAAATAACTGTAGAACTAAATCCAAATGCTTCTGATTTTAATAAATTAAAAGAACTAAAAAACCTGGGAATAAATAGGCTCAGTGTTGGAATACAAAATTTTAACGACAAAATACTAAAAATAATAGGTAGAAACCACACAAAAAATGAAATTTACAACTGTATCAAAAACATCAATAGAGCCGGTTTTGAAAATTTTAGTGTAGATTTGATGTATGGTTTACCTAATCAAGATATCAAACAATGGATAGAAACTTTAGATGAAGCAAAGAAGCTTGAACCGGGACATATTTCTTTATATGGTTTAAAAATCGAAAAAGGGACGTTTTTTTATAAATATCCGCCAAAAAACCTGCCCAATCTTGATACACAAGCAAAAATGTATGAAATTGCAATAGAAAAATTAAGCGAAGAATTTTTGCATTATGAATTTTCTTCTTTTGCAAAAAACAAAAACTACATTTCAAAACACAATTCATCATACTGGAAAAGAGTATCTTATTGGGGCTTTGGGTTGTCTGCAAGTGGTTTTATCGATAACAAAAGGTATACTAATACATTCAATTTTAAAGATTACATAAAAAATCCAACGCAAAAAACATATCAAACTTTAACAAAACAAGAACAAATTGAAGAAGAAATTTTTTTAGGCTTGAGATTGAATAGCGGGATAGATTTTGATTTTATTAATAAAAAATACAATATCGATGTTTTTAAAAAATACGAATGTTTGTTTAACAAATTTTCTAAAAATGGTTTTATGGAATACACAAACAACGGTATAAAACTAACAAAAGAGGGAATTTTGGTGTCTAATGAAATTTTGTGCGAATTTATAGAAATTTAAAAAAAGAAAAGACCTTAAAAAATAAGGTCTTATTTTGTGTACTATTTTCAATTCGCATTTATTTTTTGTTTTCGATTGATTCTTTAAATTTTTCGTAATCTTCTATTGTATCAATACCTGTAGGATTAAGGGTTGTTATTGCAACTTTTATTTTCATGCCGTTTTGCAAAGCTCTCAACTGTTCAAGGCTTTCTTGTTTTTCTAAATTTGTTTGAGATAATTGTGTCATTTTTATTAAAGAATCTTTTTTGTAGCCATATATTCCAATATGAGCGTAATATGGGGATTGGTTTTCATTTCTTTCAAAAGGAATAGGGCATCTTGAAAAATATAGTGCATTGAAGTTGTTATCAAAAACGCATTTGACACAATTTGGGTTGTTGATTTGTTCTTTGTCTTTTATTTCTCGAACAAGAGTCGAAATATCAGCACCATCTGATAGAGCTTCTATTGTCATATCGATAACATCAGGTGTAATTTGCGGTTCATCACCTTGCAAATTCAAAACATAATCAAATTCAGGATGTCTTGAAACAACTTCTGCAATTCTGTCTGAACCGCATTTGTGGTTTTGTGATGTCATTTCGCAAACTCCGCCAAATTCTTCAACTGCAGATTTTATTCTTTCATCATCAGTTGCAACAATTACTTCTTGTGCCAGTTTTGATTTTTTAGCTGCTTCATAAACATATTGAATAATTGGTTTATCATTCACTTTTAACAATGGTTTTGCAGGCAATCTGGTTGATGAGTATCTCGCCGGGATAATTATTACTGTTTTTTTCATAGCTTCCTCTTTTTAGTAGTATTTTTGACCTAAAGATATAACTTTTTTTTGAATTTCATCTATCAAATCTTTTTCATCAGGTTCAATAGACAAAAACCTCTCATAAGCAACAAGTGCATTTCTTTCATCTTTAATTTTTTCATAAGATTTTCCTAATTGGTAAAACGCCATATACAAAGACGAATCGAGATTGATTGCTTTTTGTAAATCGATTATTGCAGCTGCATTTCTATTCATAGCATCATAAGACAATGCTCTATAATAGTACAATTGAGCAGCGGTTGGGAATTTTTTTATACCGTCATCCAGAATTTGTGAAGCTTCCAGATATTTGTTTTCTTCAAATTTTGAATAAGCGTTATTTATATATCTTGTGACTAATTTTTGTTTTACAAAAGGAAGAAGATTAGCTGCTTTTGTATTTGTAGAATCTAGTTTTAATGCTTTATTCAAATTGTAATAAGCTGTTTCAAAACTGTCCAATTCCATATAAACCAAAGCCAAGCTATAATACAAATCAGAATCAGTTGGCGAAAGTTTAATTGCTTCTTTGTAATATTGAATAGAAGCAGTCGGAGCTTCTAGAAGTTTGTATGTGTTTGCAATTGCATAATAAGTTTTTGAATCTTTTTTCTCAATTTTTAAATAATTATTTAGCAAAGTATTGTATTCAGAATATTTTTTTGGATTTTTGGTTTGAAAAGTTTTCAATTCTTGAGCAATTTTTCTTTGTTCATATTCTTTTTGCAGTTTTTCTTTTTGAAGCTTTTCTTGTTTTTCTTGTTCAAGTTTAAGTTGAGCTTTTCTTTTTAGTTCTTGCTCTTGTTGAAGCTTAAGTTCTTGTTCTTTTTTAAGTTTTTCTTCTTTTAGTTTTTGTTGTCTTTGTTTTTCTTCTTCAATTTTAAGTTGAGCTTTTCTTTTTAATTCTTGTTGTTCTTTTTCTTGTTTTTCTTTTAAAGCTTGTTCTTTTTTTAGTTTAGCTTCTTGTTGAGCTCTTTTTTTAGCTTCTTGTATTTCTTTTTGTTTTCTAAGTTTTTCTTGTTCGAGTTCTAGTTCTTTTTGTTTTTTTAATTCCAATTCTTTTTGTTTTTGTAATTTTAATTGAGCAATTCTTTCTTGTTCTTCTTTTATTTTTTGTTGTTTAAGTTCTTCTTGTCTGGCTATTTCTTGTTGTCTTAATAGTTCTTGTTGTTTTTGGTATTCAATTTGTCTTCTTTCTTCTTCTTCCATTTGAAAAGCTAATTTTCTAAAGTCATTAGCTCCATCATCACCAAACTCATCTAAAAAACGAGCAAATTCAATACAGTCATCTTTTGTCACTGTATAGCCCAATTTGTCATAATAAACTTTTTTTAAGATAGAAGCAAGTGGAAGCCTGTTTTCAAGAAGCTTGTAGATTCCATATTTGGCTTGTTTTGAAGATGGATCTTGTTTTAAAATTTCAACATATTCTTTGTATGCAGAATTGAGATTTCCGTCTTTTGCAAGAGCTTTTGCCTTTGTTGTTCTGATTTGGGTATCATTCTTTTTTTGAAAAAGTATAATATCAGCGAGTTTTATTGCATCGTTTGTGCAATTGTCTTCATAGAACAAATCTAACAAATAATATTTTAAAAATATATCATCAGGGTTTGCTTGCAGAGCCTTTAAAAAACTCCTGTACGAGTCTTCTCTTTTGCCTAGTTTTACTTGTACATTTGCTAAAGTTTCATAGAAATTGTTCGCTTCGTATTTGTTTGTTGGAGTTGCGAAATTTAAAATGATTTCTTCTACTTGTCTTAACAATGAAAAATCATCAGTATTTTCAATCAATGAAGACAAATATTCAAGAGCCATTATGTTTTTGTCTTCTTTAATGTATATTTTTGCAAGCTTAAATAATACAGAAGTATTTGCAGTATCATATTTTAGAGAATTTTTGTAATATTGGACTGTTTTTTTGATTGGTCGTTTTGTATCGAAACAAATATCTCCCAGTAGTTCCAGGCATTTTGATACTTTATAATTTTCTTCTATTAAAGAATTTAGTTCATAAACTGCAGCATTGTATTTTTGTTCTTGAATTAAACGAAAAACATCGTTAAATCTGTAGTCTTTCGTATAGTCTATTTTTTGTTGGAGAATTATTTTGTCTAGTTTTTGTTTTGATTTTAAATATTCGGGAGATTTTTTGTTTGTCAAATAAGACATCTCTCCACGCAAAGTATCAAACTCAAGAGTCCTATTGTCTTGGGCAAAAGAGGGAGTATTTAATACAAAATATAAAGAAATAAATAAAGCTAAAAAATATTTTATACAAATTCTCAAATAATTCTACCTCATGTCAATTTTCCTCATTTTACTATAAAAACAAGAAAAAATGAATAAACAAAAAGGTAAATTTTCATTTCATTGTTGCATTTTAATTTTGTATGTTTAAAATATACATTATGAATAAGAAATTGATATTAGCTTTTAGTGCAACAATGATTTTAGCTTCTTTCATACAAACAGAAGCAAAAATGAGTTCACAATCATACAGACTCTACAACAGTGCAATCGCTCAAGAACAAGCAGGAAACTATTCTCAGGCTCTTGAATACATCAAAAAAGCGCTTGTTTATTCGCCTGATGATGCAATATTGAATATCAAAGTTGCAGGATTGTATGAAAACTTGAGTCAAAGACAAGAAGCGATTTCTGCCTACAAAAAAGCAATTTCACTAAGACCCGAAGACGGCTTTTTGTATATAAGTTTAGGCAATTTGTATATGCAACTGTATGATTACAAAAGTGGCCTTGAATATTACGAAAAAGCCCAAACTCTCGTTGGGGATTATAAATACAACTACATCAATATCGCAAATGCAAGAAGTTTGTTAAATGACACAAAAGGTGCAATTGAAGCATACAACAAATTTCTAGAAGCATATCCAAACAATCTGGAAGGACAAAGTGCGATTGCAAATATTTATTTAGAAGAAAAAGATTATGACAAATCAATAGAATACTTTGCAACAGCATTAAGAACAAACCCTGAGTCTTTTAGAGATTATTCTAATTACGGACTTGCATTATTAAGAAAAGGTGACTACCCAAAAGCAGAAATAGCTTTCAAAAGTGCTGTTGGAATAAACAAAAACGATTCAGTAAGCTATGCAAATTTGGGCGTTGTACAAATGAAACAAGACAAATTTGACGAGGCAATGGCTTCTTTTCAAAAAACTTTAGAATTAGACCCCGAACTTAATGCAATCAGATTTGATTATGCAGTTTTATTGACTCAAAAAGGTCAAACAGATAGAGCTATTTCACAATATGAAGCTTTTATTACAGAATACCCTGATTCTATCCAAGCCTACATAAATATGGCGAAATTGTATCTAGATAGTCAAAATTACCAAAAAGCAATCGAGG
>CAKURN010000005.1 GCA_934675695.1 uncultured Candidatus Melainabacteria bacterium
ACATTATAGAAAGGGGTTCTCAATGAACAAAGAAGAATTAGTACAAGAAATTTCAAAAAAATCTAAAGTTACTCAAAAAGAAGCTGGCGAAGTTTTATCTGCATTAGTTGAAACAGTACAAAAAACAGTTTCTAAAGGTGAAAAAGTTACTTTAGTTGGATTTGGTACTTTTGAAGCTAGAAAAAGAGCTGCAAGAACTGGTAGAAACCCACAAACCGGCAAAGAAATCAAAATTGCTGCAAAAACAGTTCCAGCATTTTCAGCAGGTAAAAAATTCAAAGAATTAGTAAACAAAAAATAGTTTTTTGAATAAATAAAATTTTTTGATGAGGTGTATTTAAAGCACCTCATTTATTTTGTTTGTTTTAAAACTAATCGATTAAATTTCCCAAACCTAACAAATCTTCGTAACTAGCCCCTGCTTCAGAGAGTTCTTCTCCGCTAATTCCAAACATGCTAATCATAGAAACGGCGTTTTTGTAGTTTTGTTGCTTTTTTTGAGCTTTTTTGCCGTTAGGAATTTTTGTTTCGCATAGTAAATTTATTATGTTGTTAATAGCTTCTTGTCTTGTTGAACAAAACATTGAAAAATTTTCGTTTGTAGAATTGTTATAAAAAGTTCGTTTTTTACATTTTCCCATAGATACTATTTTCTACTATTAAATTCAAAATGTAAAGAAATTTTGTTCTTTTGTAAAAAATTTCGTCATTTTGACAAAAAAATTTTTTGACGAGTTTTCTATGTCGGGAGGATAAATATGCTTAATATAAACAACTTTTTACCCGTTAGAAATCAACAAACACAAAAAACAACACAATTTTTACAACAAAATCCACTATTTTCCGTTAAAGCAGAAAAACTTGCACCTCTAAAACAAGACACAGTTTCGTTTACAGCGGTTGCTGCGTACAAAAACGCTATAGAAAATGTTTCTACTTGTGAATCGCTTTATGAAAATGCAAAACCTGCACAAAAATACCTCCAAAACGTTTTGATTGACTGTTTTGCACAAAAAGACAAAAACGGAAACATTAAAAAGAACGAAAAAGGTGAAATCCTCTATCTCCCCGGGGTTAAAACGGTAAAAGGCAGAAGAAAATCTGTAGACAGTATCCAAGAAAAAGTTGCAAACAAAATCGAAAAAGCACTAAATCTAAAAGATGACAGTTTAGTAAAAGAAAATATTTTCAATCCCAATAACCAAGAAGCTATAAAAGCAAAAGTAAAAGATATCGTCGGCACTCGTATTGTTATGAGAGATACGTCTTTTGAAAAAACAGGCGAAGTTTTAAATAAGCTTGCAAAAACGATAGAAGAAAAAGGCATTATAATAGATGAAATAGAAAACCACCCTCCAAAAAACAAAGATGTAATGCCGTATTTCAGAGATGAAGATTTAGAAACGCTAAAAAAATCAGTAAATAAAGTAAGAGAAAAAAATGGGCTAGAACCGATTAAAATAAAGCCAAACCCAATAGATTCGGGCTATATGGCATTGCATTTAGATGTAAATTTAAAATACATCGGCGAAGTAGAACAACAAAAAGGCTACCATGGTGAAATCCAAATTTTGGGTGCTGACGTTGAAATGTTAAAAGATGTAGAAGACTTGTGCTACAAATTAAAAAGCGGTAAAGCAATAAAATCGGACGATTTGGCTTTTGAACCTTTTGCTCGCATATTCAATGAAGCATTCAATACAGGAAGCATAAAAAAAGACAAAATAAGAAAAAATGCTTTCAATGAATACACTAGAAAAGCCTTTGAATCCCAAAGAGATAGAAGACCAACAAACAACATGAGAGATAATGTTGCAGATTGGGGCTATGTTTATCCTACATTAAAAGATTGCGGTTATGAAAAAGAACTTCCTTCTGTTCTTGATTTCAATGTTTTGGCTAGGATTTACAGAGATTGCGAAGATTTGTACAAAGTCGAACACAAAACAGATGAAGTTTTGGAAGAAATGACAAAAAACAAATAAACAATAAAATCTTGTAATTTTGTCTTTTTTATCCGAATATAGTAGATGTAAGTTTATTACTATATGGAGAAAAAAGATGACAAAAACAGTTGAAGTCGTAAAAAAATGTTGTTGTGGAAAATTCGTAGAACTTTCTCAAAAAGCTGTTGAAGATATTAAATCACGTGCCGGAAAACAAGGTCAATTCTTGAATTGGATTGAAGTTTTACCAAAAACTCAATTAGAAAATCTTGACAATTTGTATGATATGGCTCAAAAAGCAAAAGGTTCAAAATACACTGACCTTGCTATTTTGGGCATTGGCGGCAGCCGTCATACAACTGAAAACATTACAAAAATGTTAGGTTTAGATGAGCATGTTCATTTCTTTTCATCAGTTGTGCCTTTGAGTTTTGATAGATTTATCAACAGATTGGATTTAGATAAAACTTTGTTTTTAGTTGTATCAAAATCAGGCGGAACTCTAGAAACTACTGTTGGCTATGAAAAAGCTAAAAAAGCAGTTGAAAAACACACAAATTCATCTGACACATCAAGCCAATTTGTTGCTATGACAGATGCAAACGCTGAAAAATCAGCACTTAGAAGAATCGTAAACAGTGGCGAAATCAAAATGTCAGGTTTTGTACATGATGATGTTGGCGGAAGATTTTCTATCTTTGATGACGCTACAATCTTCACTCTTTTCTTCTTGGGTGTTTCAAAAGAAGAAGTTAAAGATATGCTAAATGCTTCTCTTGCTGCTCAAAAAGAATTTTTAAACCCAAATATTGAAGAAAACGAAGCATTACAATTAGCAAAATTCAACGTAAAAGCAAAAAATATGGGCAAAAATAAACACTTTGTCGAATATTTTGGTGATGAATTTTTTGGAACAACATTGTGGGAAAAACAATTGAAAAATGAATCTTTAAAAGCAAGAATTTCTACAGATACAAATGTTGGACCAGGGTATTTGCACTACAATGCAGAAGCTGATTTAGACGTAAATAACAACGATTCATTCTTTACATTTACTTATGTAAAATCAGATGACAAAGTTATGAACGCTGTTATGACAGGTGTAATTACTGCTTATTCTGCTCAACACCCTGTTGCTAAAATTGTTTTAGAAGATTTGTCTATAAAATCAATTGCAAGATTTATTGAGCTAAAACACTTTGAAACATTGTATACAGGCTACATTTTAAGAGCTATGAAAGGTGATTATACTGATTCTAATATTGCATTAGATGAAGTTTTGCAACCAAACGTTGAAAAATACAAAAAAGAAGTTAAAAAAGCAATGAATGCTTAAAAATACTAAAAAGTCGGGTGATTGCCCGACTTTTTTTTAAAATTTTACAACGTCCGGATTTATTGCAATCCATTTGTAATTTTCTTCGATTTCCGGCATGTCGACGATGAAAATTCCACCTTGTTTCCCTCTTTTTGACAGTAAATAGCCGTCTTTGAACATATCAGCCAAAGCTCGTCTTATTGTGTTTGGGCTAACGTTTAGAATTGTTGCCAGTTCTCTTATTGGAGCGATTTTGTCGCCAGATTCGTAATTTTCTTTTATATATTTTTTCAAATGTTCTAAAGTCTTTTGCCAAGAATAACTATAATTCGTTGCGATAGATGTTCTTTTTCTTTCTTGACTAATGAAAGAAGTTTTTGACTGTTGGTTTTTGCCTAAATAAATTGTGCCATATCTTCCGCGTCTAGCTAAAATGATTTTTCTCGAATTTAAAATTTTCATTGCATCATTGACGGTTTTTATACTAACATCAAACATATTTGAAAAAGCTTTGTTAGGAAGAATTTTGTCTCCGGTTTTGTAGGTTTTTTCTATGTATTTTCTGATTTTTTCGACTAATTGATGTGTTAGGGTAAAATCTTCGTCATCAATGCCGTTTATTTTTTCTTCGTCTGTCAAGACAAATTCTTTTTTGTATATCCAGTTGTATTTGTTGCCTTTTATGTGAACTTTTTCAAGATAACCTTGGCGAGCCAAATTTGACAATGCAAAACGAATTGTGTTTTGCGAAATATTGGTCACAGAAGCAATTTCTGCTATGCTTAAAATAGGTTTATCCAATTCGTATTTTCCATCTAAGACTAATTTTTTTATTTTGCATTCAGTGATTGTTGAGTGACACAGTTCGTCTGTTAATTTTATTTCTTTTGAATAAAAATCTGCAATACAAGTCCCTAATGACTGTTTTGATTGAAAATATCCCAGATTTTTGGCTTCTCTGATTGAGTTTTGCATAGTTGCACTGGAAACCCCCAAAAACATCGCCAACTCTTTTTTTGACGGAATAAAATCCCCAATATCAGCAATACCACATTCTAGTGAATGTTTCACCCAACTAATAAGCCAATTTATTATCACCTGCCCTTTTGGTGCTTTTTGAATGGAAAAATCAGGTTTTTCGATTTTTATATCATCTAAGGTCAAATGTTTCATAATCATATATTTAAACATAAAAATAGAAACATTGTTAATTTTTTTAGTTAGTTGTCCAATAAAAAAAATCTAAATTCGTTGCAAAATTTTATTGTCACAAAATAAAAGGAGAAAAAATGAGATTTAGTGTAATAAAACGTGAACCGTCATATTTTTTTGAAAATATCCATGAAGACTTAAATCGCTTTTTGAAAGATACTTTTGGCGATATGGAGTATTTGGATAGAACAGCGAACAATTTTTTTCAAACATTTCGCCCTGCAGTTGAAATCAAAGAAAAATCAAACTCATATAAAATCAAAGTAGAATTGCCAAGCGTCAACAAAGAAGACATCGATGTTGAATTAGACGAACATCATATTACAATAAAAGCTGAATCAAAATGCGAAAAATGTGAAGAATCTGAAGAAGTAAAAACTTCTGAATTTAGATATGGGAAATTTTTCAGACAAATTCCTCTAGAACACAAAATCAACACAGATGAAGCAAAAAGCGAATTTAAAGATGGTATATTAAGAATTTTTCTTCCAAAAATGGAAGAAGATAAAAAAGAAGAAATTAAAAAACTAAAAATTGATTAATTATAATGGGGCTTTTGCCCCTTTTTTACAATTCTACTCTGCCTTCAATTGCTCTTGTGAGCGTCATTTCATCAACATATTCCAATTCAGACCCCATCGGAAGCCCAAACGCTATTCTTGTGATTTTTATGTTGAATGGTTTTATTAATTTATTCAGATACAAACTCGTCGCTTCACCTTCTACAGAAGGGTTTAAGGCAAGAATAACTTCTTTTATGTCATTGTTTGTAATTCTGAATAACAATTCTTTTATTCTGATATCATCAGGCCCGATGCCGTCCATAGGCGAAATCAACCCTTGTAAAACATGATACAAGCCGTTGTATTCATTTGTTTTTTCTATTGCCATTAAATCTTTTGTTTCTGCAACGACGCAGATAGTTTCTTGTTTTCTTGATTTGTCTGAACAAATTTCGCAAGGAGAAGAAACTGACATGTTAAAGCAGTTTTCACAATAGTGGATTTTTGTTTTCGCTTCAATTAAAGAATCGGCAAAGTGTACGACTTCGCTTTCGGGCATTTTTATTATATGCAAAGCTAGTCTGGTCGCTGTTTTTGGTCCTATTGAGGGCAATTTTTGAAAGCATTCGATTAATTTTGCTAAAGGTTTTGTATATTCCATACAAAAATTATACTATAAAAATTGTATGAAACGGTGTTTTTGCAATGCTTCAAAAATGTTAATAATTTAACTTTTTTCTGTATTATATTGTATAATTCTTGTAAATAGTTATATTTTGGAGATAAAGTTGTACGATTTTAATTGTGATGTAGCGCAGAGTTTTGGCGTTTATAATAATCAAATTGAGTTTGAAATTGCACAATATGCAAGCTCAATCAATATCTCGGCAGGATTTC
The DNA here is from genome assembly GCA_934675695.1 of uncultured Candidatus Melainabacteria bacterium. Classification (GTDB taxonomy): domain Bacteria; phylum Cyanobacteriota; class Vampirovibrionia; order Gastranaerophilales; family Gastranaerophilaceae; genus RUG14156. The sequence goes on from CAKURN010000005.1 coordinate 5,877, forward strand.
ACTCGGGTGACCCTGTAAAAATCAGAGAAGCGTTTCTTTTTGCAAAAGACCACAATGTGGCTTTGGGGGCTCATATAGGCTATCCTGATATTGCGGGTTTTGGCAAAAGAAAAATGGATTTGTCAAAAGAAGAATTGGAAGCTGTTGTTATCTATCAAATAGGTGCAATTATTGCTTACGCAAAGACTTTTGATTTAGAAATAGAACACGTTAGATGCCATGGTGCTTTAAAAACAGCAGTATTAGAAAGTCCTGAAACGGCTTTAATAGTGATTAATGCAATAAAAAAAGTTTCGCCTTGGTTGAATTTCTTTGTTCAAAATCAACAAACAAAAGAACTTGCTATACAAAATGGTCTAAAAGCTGCACTAGAATTTGAATTTGACGGAACTTCTTCTATTAGACAAATTAGAGAACAAGAAAACGAACAAAATATAAAATTCGACACAGTTCACTTTAGAAATCCTGACGATATAAAGCGTGCTTACGACATAATAAAACCTACTCCGGTAAACTACAACAGAGTATGCGAACAGATTTAATTTTATAGAGGACACAATGAAAATTTTTGATAAAAAAGTTAAACTACCAAAAGACGTAATAATTCTACTCCCCGGACTAAAAGTAAAACGTTGGTTTGCACTGAGTGTTATAGCATCAGTGTTGGCTGCATTAGGTTTGACTTTTTTGTTTAGGCTTGCACCTCTAGAATATATCATTCAACAAGCAAAAGAACTATACAAAGTCGTTCCTCCTGAACCTGTGGGTTTGGTTTTGATTTTGGTTGGTGCAATTTTGTTTGTGCTTGCGTGGAAAAAAACTAATCTTTCAATGATTGACGATAATGATATTGATACAAAACGCAAAAAAGATTCAATCGGCGAATTGTTATATAGAAAAATGAAACTGGATAGAGGTCCAAAAATCGTTGCAATAGGTGGCGGTACGGGATTGTCTATGTTGTTAAAAGGTATTAAAAAAATAACAAACAACATAACAGCGATAGTTACAGTTGGAGATGACGGCGGTTCTTCCGGCAGACTTCGTGAACAGATGGGTGTTTTGCCCCCTGGAGATATCAGAAACTGTATTGCGGCTTTAGCTGACGATGATGACATTGTAACGAAACTATTTCAATATCGCTTCAAAACAGGACAGGGGCTTGTTGGACATAGTTTTGGAAATTTGTTTATTACAGCAATGACTGCAATATGTGGCGATATAGTTTCTGCAATTAAAGAATCTTCAAAAGTTCTTTTGATTAGAGGTAGAGTTTTACCTGCAACTTGTGACGATATGAAACTTTACGCAAAAATGGAAGATGATTCTATCGTAAAAGGCGAAAGCAATATTCCTGAAGCAGGTAAAAAAATCATGCGTTTGGGCTGTGAACCTGAAGTTTGTCGTGCTATTCCTTAAGCAATAGATGCTATCCATGATGCTGATTTGATTATTATGGGGCCTGGAAGCCTTTATACTTCTGTTATTTCAAATTTTCTTGTAAAAGATATTACTCGTGCGATTTGGAATTCAAAAGCGAAAAAAATCTATGTTTGCAACGTAATGACACAAGTAGGTGAAACAGACAACTATTCTGCTTCTGACCATGTGAAAACAATATTTGACCATGCACATTTGGATGATATTGATGATTCTAATAAAAACTTCTTTGATGCGGTATTAGTAAACAACAGTTTGCCTCGAAATTTGGCGGAAAAATACGAACAAGCAGGCTCTTTCCCTGTTGAAATCGATATTACAGAGTTGAGAAGACTAGGTGTAGAAGTAGTCCAAAAGAATTTACTGGAAGATTCAAAAGATGGTCTTGTTAGACATAGCTGCCAGAAAGTAGCAAAAGCTCTGTATTTTTGGTATAAGAGGACATCAAAAAGAAAATAATATTTTTTTTAAAAGGGTAGAATAAATTTTTTAGGGTAGATGAGAAAAAGTATTCAAAAAATACAAAATTATAAAAAAGAAGGCAAAAAAATCACAGTTTTGACTGCCTATGATTATTCTACCGCAAAATACATTGACCAAGCCGGCGTTGATATGATTTTGGTTGGCGATTCTTTAGCACAAGTTGCTCTTGGATTAGATAGCACAACAGAAGTCGGAATGGACGAAATGCTGATATTTACTCGTGCAGTTGCTCGTGGGGTTGAAAATGCCCTTGTTATCGCTGATATGCCGTTTATGAGTTTTCAATTGGACAAAGTAACAACAATGAAAAATGCTTGCGAATTTATAAAAGCAGGTGCAAACGCAGTGAAACTCGAAGGTAGTTCAGATTTCATCATAGAAAATATAAAACACTTAACCCAAAACGGTATTCCTGTTGTGGGACATTTGGGCTTTACTCCTCTAAGTATAAATGCTCTCGGGGGTCATAAAATTCAAGGCAAAGACGCAGATAGAACAATTGATATATTAAAAGACGCCCTTCGTTTGCAAAGTGCAGGTTGTTTTGCAATAGTATTGGAAATGGTGCCTTTACAAGCAGGGCAATTTATTTCGCAAAGACTAAGAGTTCCAACCATTGGAATAGGCGGCGGAAGATTTTGTGACGGTCAAGTTTTGGTTTCTGATGATTTGCTTGGAAAATATGATAGATTTAAACCAAAATTTGCTCGCCAATATTCTTCTTTAAAGGATATAATATTTAATGTAGTAAAAGCATATTGTACTGATGTAGAATCAGGTGCTTTTCCATCAATAAAAGAGTCGTTCACATTAGATATCGAGGAGATAGAAAAACTTGAAAATTATAAATAACATAGAAGATTTGAAAAAAGAAATTAATAATCTAAAAGGTTCAATAGGACTAGTTCCTACAATGGGTGCTTTGCACAACGGTCATAAATCACTAATAGATAGAGCAACAAAAGAAAACGATAATGCGGTTGTTTCTATTTTTGTCAATCCTATTCAGTTTGGGCAAAATGAAGATTTAGATAAATATCCAAGAACATTTGCAGCTGATTGTGAATTATGCGAAAAAGCCGGTGTAAAAATAGTTTTTGCTCCAACACCGGAAGTAATGTACGACGGGGACAAAAACAACTTGACTTTGATTTGTCCACCTTATGCAGCAGTTGACAAATTATGCGGGAAATCACGCCCCGGGCATTTTGATGGGGTTTGTACAGTAGTTGCAAAATTGTTCAATTTAACAAAAGCAAAAAGAGCTTATTTTGGGCAAAAAGACCACCAACAACTATTTATCATTAAAAAAATGGTTAAAGACTTGAATTTTGATATAGAAATAATTCCTTGCCCAATTGTTAGAGAAGAAGACAATCTTGCACTATCCAGCAGAAATCGTTATTTAACAGAAAACGAAAGAAAAATCGCTCTAAACATTTCAAAATCGTTGTTTGAAGCTCAAAAATTATTCAAAGAAGGCACAGCAACAAAAAGAGCAATAATCGACAATTCTCTAAAATTAATGGAAGATTTGGACGTTGAATATATTGAATTTGTTGACAAAAACACATTTGAATTTCAAAATGAAATCAACAACGACACTCTTGTTTTAATAGCGGCGAGAACTCCTGTAACAAACACAAGACTCATAGACAATATTTTATTATGGACTGAAGAAAATTGAATTTACTGATATTAAGAATACTTGAATTAACAAAAATTATTTTACCTTCCGTTGCAGGTATTTATTTGCTTGTGTGGGTAATTCAGTTGTTTAATGAAGATTTGTTTAAAGTTTTGGACAATATCTTCGGCCTTTTGCCTAATATTTTTAATTCTATGTTTGAAATTTCTTCAGATATAATGGGACAAGACGTTTTGATGGGGTATCCTTACGTTGCTTTGATGTTTATTGTAGCGTGGGGTATTGTGTTTAAGTTTGGTGACAAAATAAAAGTGGATACTTCCGATTTTGACTACACCAAAACAAATGCTTCAAAACCTATAAAACTAAAAGAAAAGAAAGAAAAGAAGCCAAAAGAAAAGGTAAAAAAAGAAAAACCGACAAAAGAAAACCCAAAAGAAGAAAAAAAGAAAAAATTAGCTGAATTAGAAGAAAATGCAGAAATAACGGCATTTTATGGATTGTTGACTTTTGAATTAAAGTATTTGAATGATGAAGAAATAGATGAAGAAACTAAACAAATAATCAAACACAGCTACACAAAAATTCTTGTTGAAAAATTAAAAGAAAAATATGGCTCAGTGAATTATGCAGTTTCAGATAAAGTATTTTTCATTTGTAACAATGTTTCTTTGTTTAATTTGTTCGTTCGAGATATTGTGAAATTAAACAAAATAATCTCACAAATCAGTGAAAAACGAAAAATAAAAACGGCTCTCAAAGTTTCTTTTTGGTCTAGTCCAAAAGCTGCACCAAAACAGGCTTGTGCGATTTTGTTGAGAATAAATCAATTAAATTATTTAAACAAAGTTATAGTTTCAAAATATATTCAACTAAAATTTGATAGACAATTAATCAAATGCTTCGATTTTTGTTCTTTAGGAACAGTAAAACTAAGCAAACTCAATTCTAAAGACAATGATATAGATATGGAACTATTCTATCTAAAGACTCTAGATGATTAGTTCTTTACTGTTTTTTTGGTGCGGGTGTTTTTTGTAAATGGAAAGATGAAAAAATCTTGTCCTAAAACGCCTTTAGAATTTTTGATTGAATAAGCAATGTAACCACAAGCGTTGTTTATTGTTTTGTTGCTTTGTCCGAGGTATTCATTGTAGGTTAGGCTTGTTTTACATTTTTTGTCTAAAGAAACAGCAATAAAAGCATTAGGTGCTAAATCCATACAAGTCGTATCAGACAAAAGATTGAAGTTACTGGGTTTTGCTAATTCATTACAATTTGAAGCGATTGCTCCTGTGTAGGTGCTTGCTAAGTATTCTGCTATATCTTTTGAATCTGATTTTTTGTCGTTGTTTAAGTCTTCTAAATAATATATAGAATATCTATTGTTGCATTTGTAATTAAGAAGACTCTCATAGACTTCACTAAAGTTTGCAAAAAGTGAAGAAGTTGTGGTTTTGTTGATTATTTCTTCTCTACCTTTGTCTTTGCTTAATGCTACAATAAATATCACCATAAAAATGCCGATAACGGTGAGAGCAATTGCTATTTCAGCTATTGTAAAGCCTGTTTTTTTTGTTGACATAGATTTTTCCTTTTTCAATGAGTATATTTAATAAAAAGAAAATTTTCATCAACAAAAAAAAGTATTTTAATTATGCATTTAAGGCTCTATTTATTCTTTTGTTCAAATTTGGATCGTCGCTCCAGCTATTTTGGGTAGAATAAGCAATATTTTGCGTATTTGTTGGAGTTTGTTCTTTGTTTTGAGATGTGGTTTTAGTTTCATCTTTATCAAAGACTTTGCTTGTTAAACGCATTGAAATACAGCTTCCTATTGCATCTCCAAGAAGACCCCCTATGGCATTTCCAATACCCGGAACAACGCTACCTAAAGTAGCACCAATAGTACGTCCGACTGCTGAAATACCTGCATTAGAAACAAAATCTGCTGCTGTTCTAACGGCAACTTTTCCGGCTGCTTTAAAGCCTTCAATCATTCCTTTTTCTTTGAATGTCGGTATAACTTCTTCTACTACCCTTGGAATTGCAGCTGCAATAGTCAAACCAAGTACGAGTTTGTTTTTTAATTCTGACTTAAACAAAGTTCCTGCTGTTTTTCCAAAAGAAGTTTTTGCACTATGAGCTGCTGTAGATACTATTTTTTCTCCTTCTTTTGAAAGGAGGTTTCCGTTTTTTAGGGCGGTTTCTACAGTATCAAAATTTTCTTGAGCAAGTTTGCTTTTTTGTGCCAATTTTGTATATTTTTCTGTCAATTTTGCAGCTTTTCTAGTGGATGCTCCTTCCAGCTGCTTTTCTATTTTTGACATTTTTTTTGACATTTTTGATAGTTTACTTGCTTCTTTAGAAGCATCTTTTACGATATCGTATTGTTGACCCAGTTGTACACCTTTTGTGAATACGTCCGTATTAGTTTGTTTTAAAGATAAATTTAATTTTTTAAATTTTTCTAATTCAAGAGCAGAAACGGCATTTTTTATACCTTTGTTTCTAACGACAGAAGAAACGGCTCCTGCGGCCGGAAGTACAGAAGTAAACATAAGCGTGCGAATGATGATTGTGATTGATTTGAGTTTATAGAATCTGCCATAATCTCTCCTATAAATTAATAAAGTTTTTTTTAGAAAAAAAATTGCCCACTAATAACAAAAATTAATATTCAGGGGTGTTTACATATTAGATTCACCATATTAGAATAATAAAAATTAGATTGTGTTGTAAAAATTAAATATTGAAGGGAGGTCCCCGTATGAGAATTTCTGCTCTTTACGGTGTTAATCACGCATACTATGGCAACAACAAGGTTGTGCCTTTGAAAAAGAAACAGGTTGCGTCTGTTTGTGATACGAATTTAACAAGACCTCAAAACGTCCCTATTGCATTGTCTTTTGGGGCTAGAACCGACAAAAATGTTGCACAAGTTGCATCAATTGCACCTGAATATCAAGGAATTTTAAACAGCATATACAAAAAAGGCGGACTAGGAAACGTTGCAGGCGAAGCTGCGGTTGCTTTTTCTGACGAAGGAAAATTAGATGTAAGAACATTTGTTCCTTATTATTCAGGCGAAAACGACACAGGCGGTGTTCGTGTAATGTTGGCTGATAAAACCGCTAGAGAAGAAATTGCAAAAGGTGCAAAACTAGAGGATTTGGGGGAAAGGGTAAGTTTTAAATCAGTAAATCCTGAATATCAACTAAAAGAAAACGAAACATTCATTATTCAGCAAAGACTCAACAAATCTGCACCATTAAACAAACAAATCGCACAAATCGAACCTACCAGCTTAAAAGGTACTATAAAAACCATAAACGAAGACATGACGTCACAAACTTCTTCGCCTTATCATATTTTTAAAGTAAAAGGAACAGAAGTTGGCAAAAAAGGCAATCCTCCTGTTTATTTGGTTCATACGCCTGAAATTGCAAAATTTGGTGCTGCATACAATTCAGAAGGTGCATACTGTGGAAAACTCCACACAGATGCATTATACACCAGATTTACCAGAGCAACGGCAGATGCTATACCAAAAATGAATACAGAAGAATTTAAAAACTACAATCCGGGAAACTACTGGCTTCACGATAGACAGGCATTTCCTTTTATGATAGAAGTTGATGAAATGTCTTCTCGTGGAAATGACTACTGGAGAGGTATTAGAACCCATGCTACATATCACAATTTAGGCCCTGACTACCAAGGACACTATTGTTCACCTATTGATTTTATGCAAATAATAGGTTCAGAAAATGATTTAAAAGAATTAAAGAAAAATCCTGCTGACTACAAATTTGTGCAAAAAATGGCACAAAAAATGGTAAAAGAAAGAAATAACGGTTCAGGAAAATTTAGTCCAGAAGAAATATTAACAAAAGAAGAATTTGAAAGGCTAAATCAAATATTCAAACCTATTTTTGGCGATTTTCTTGATGAAAACGGTCAATACAATATGTGCGAAATTCCTATCGCAGGCGTAAAACACAACCCATACAATACTTCTGCAGGTACTGTTTCAAAACACTATGCACGTGAAATGAAAAACCCTAACACAAAAGAAGTTTCTTTAGGGATTACTCGTGACCTTGCTTCTATTCCTACAAAAGACATTGTAAACGGTTCTTCTGCTGTTAGTTTGGGACTGGATACAGTAGGCAAAATCGGCTGTGGTACTGGTTTTGATATGAAAGGTTTTACACCATTTAATGCTTCTGTTGTACAAGACAAAAACGCATTTTTCGATTTGAAACAAAGCAACAAAGAATGGTTTATAAATTCAATGTCTTCTATACTTGCAAAACCGGAAGCTGAAGCGAAAGAAATTTTGTTTAGCCAAAACGACATAAGAAATGGTGCTTCTATCTTAGGAAATATTTCTCCTTACAAAGAAGGCGACATGTTGTTCATTAGCTGGGGCAGATCAGACACCCAAAAAGGTTTTCCAACAACGATTGAGGGCTTTTTGCAATATTTGAAAGACGAATCTGTGCCACAAGAACAAAAATTGCATACAAAATTCGTCATTGGTGCTGACCCTTGGAAAATATCAGATGAAGCAAAAGCAAAAGGCATTATGGAATCAACCGAGTCTGATTGGTTGTTAATTAAAGACAAAATGAAACAAATCCAAGAACTTGATGATGGGATTTACAAAGACAACATCTGCTATTTGAATGGTCGTTTTTCAAACAGAACAGTTGCTTGTGCTGATTTTACAAACATTACCAGCCGTTTTGAACCTTGTGGAATTACACCGTTAGAATCTTTTGCAGGTGGAACTCCCGTAATATCAAACAATACAGGTGGTTCACCAAACTTTATCGATGCACTTGCAACAAACAGCAAAGAAGTCACAACCCAAAATGGATTTTTGACTCATCATGCGTTTTTATCTAATCCTGAAACCCTAGGAGTAGACAAAAACTTGACAGGGGCTGCTCTTGATAAAGAAAGAATTAGAATTTTAGGACAAGAAAACGCAGAATGCATTAAAAAAGCGACTGATTTGTTTACAAATGACAAAGAAGGCTATAAAAACATGATGATGAATGCCAAAAACGCTGAAATCGAGTGGCATAACAATCTAAAATACAACAATGGAATGAGTGCTCTTGATTGTTATAGAAAAAATGTTTGGGGTTTGACTTCTTCAAACAAAGAAGTAGAAGGCTTTGAAAGAAGCTGCGACGCTTTAGAAAATTTAAAAGGAAGCGTTTCTAAAAATTCTTCTTTTAATCCTAAAACACTAGCAAAAACTCTAGGTATAATGGCAGTAATAGCAGGCGTTGGGGCTATTGCTTTTACAATCGGACGCAAAATATTAAAAAACAAAAAAGCAAAATTAAACCCTATAACTAACCAAAATCCTATAGTAAATTCTACTGCTCCTGCAATTAAAAATGCAAATATGGAAACTTTCCAAAAACAATTTGCAAAAGCTTAAATAAAAACCAAAATAACAAAAAGACCCTTTTTAAAAAGGGTCTTTTAATTTTAAATATTAAAATTTTTAAGCTATTTCTTCTCTATTTTTTGTCGGCAATTGAACTATTTCTGCCGTTTGTTGAAGCTGCTTTTTTTCGACCATCTCTTTCGTTATAGTAAATTCTTTTATATCTTCTTTTGAAGGAATTTCATACATAACATCGAGCATAATTTCTTCTACAATTGAACGCAACGCTCTTGCACCGGTTTTTCTTTTTAAGGCTTCTTTTGCGATTAATTCAATAGCTTCGTCTTCAAATTTGAGTTCGACTCCGTCCATGCCCATTAAACATGCATATTGTTTTGTGATAGCGTTTTTAGGTTTTGTCAAAATCATTTTTAAAGTTGTTTCATCTAGTGGGTCTAACACTGTATAAATAGGGATTCTGCCGATAAATTCAGGTATTAAACCAAACTTCAAAAGGTCATCGGGTTGAAGTTTTTTCAATATTTTTTGGCTTTCTCTTTCTTTTTCTTCTGCAGAAAGTGAAGCTGTGCCGAAACCAACTGAAGAATTTGTTCCTGCACGTCTTTCAACGATTTTTTCAAGCCCTACAAAAGCACCACCTACAATAAACAAGATATTGTTTGTGTTTATTTGTATAAATTCTTGATGTGGGTGTTTTCTTCCGCCTTGAGGAGGAACGTTTGCAACTGTGCCTTCTATCATTTTCAAAAGTGCCTGTTGAACGCCTTCTCCTGATACATCACGAGTGATAGACGGGTTTTCAGATTTGCGAGAAATTTTGTCGATTACATCAATATAGATTATGCAACGTTCTGCCTTTTTGGCATCATAGTCTGAACTTTGGTACAATCTCAATAGAATATTTTCAACATCATCGCCAACATATCCTGCTTCAGTTAATGTTGTAGCGTCAGCCACAGCAAAAGGTACATTAAGCATTTTTGCTAATGTTTGAGCAAGCAAAGTTTTACCTGAACCAGTCGGACCAACGAGCAAAATGTTGCTTTTTTGTATTTCGATATCAGAGTCCTGATTGGCTAAATTGTGTGCAAGGCGTTTGTAGTGGTTATATACGGCAACTGCAAGCACTTTTTTAGCGTCATCTTGACCTACTATGTGCTGGTCTAAGTATTCTTTTATTTCTTGTGGTTTTGGAATGGATTCTTTGGTGATTTCTTCTGTTTGTTCTTTTTCTTCTTGTTTTATGTTGAACAATTCTTCATCAAGAATTTCATTACACAACTCGATGCACTCATCACAAATACAAACATCAGGGCCGGCGATTAGTTTTTTTACTTGGTCTTGTGTTTTTCCGCAAAATGAACATTTTAAATTTGGATCAGTGGTTTTAGACATAATATATATCCTTTTAAAATTATTTGTTGTTGTCTTCTAGCGTAATTACTTTGTCTATCATTCCGTATTCAACAGCTTCTTCTGCTGTCATAATGTAATCACGATCTGTATCTTTTTCAATTTTTTTCAATGGTTGTCCTGTGTTAGAAGCTAAAATTGAATTTAAAGATTTTTTAATTCTAAGAATTTCGTTAGCTTGGATTTCGATATCAGTTGCTTGACCTTGAGCACCGCCTAATGGTTGGTGAATAAGAACTCTAGAATGTGGAAGTGCCAAACGTTTTCCTTTTGCACCTGATGACAACAAGAATGCACCCATAGAAGCTGCTTGACCTAAGCAGATTGTTGAAACATCAGCTCTAATGTGTTGCATAGTGTCATAAATTGCAAAACCTGCTGTTACAGAACCACCTGGGGAATTTATGTATAACATAATATCTTTTTCAGGGTTTTCTGAATCTAAAAGTAGCATTTGTGCAACGATTAAATTTGCAACCATATCATCAATAGGAGTACCTAAGAATATAATTCTTTCTCTCAACAATCTTGAAAATATATCAAAAGAACGCTCTCCACGTGATGACTGTTCTATAACTACAGGTACGAAACTCATCTAATTTATCCTTTCACTTTTATATTTTAACTTATTTTTTTATTTAAGCCACCCTGATAATATTAACCAGAGTGGCTAATTAATTAAACTTTTGCTGTGAATTTGTTGTTATCAAGCAAATATTGATTTACTTTGTTAGCTGTAATTTGTTGAGAAATAGCAGCGAATGAGTTTGGATTTTTTCTCAATTCTTCAAACAATTGAGCAGCACCCATACCGTACATTGCAGCCATTTGGTTGACATGATCCATTATATCTTTTTGTTCGATTTTTAAATCAGCAACAGAAGCTATTTTTTCAACAATTAAAGAATTTTTAATTCTTTTTTCAGCTTCTTCTCTAAAGCGTTTTTCAACGTTGTCTTTGCCTTCAGCTTCAACAAGTTTGTCATAATCTGCATTTTGTTGTTGTGCTTGCATTCTTGCTTCGTCAACAATTGCTTCATATTCTCTATCAAGCATTGTGTCTTGAACTTTTACTTCAGAAGTTTCGTAGATTTTGTTGAAGATTGCTTCTGATTTTGTTGCGTTGTTTTTGTTTGTTTCAACAGCTTCTAAGTATTTTTTGATATCTTCTTTTAGAGCGTCAAGAGTGTCTTTTCCTGCTTTTTTAGCCAATTCATCATTTATTTCAGGAAGTTTTCTTGCTTTTACTTCATGTAATTTGATTTTAAATTGAGCGTCAGCTCCTTTTAATTTGTCTTCGTGGTATTCTTCCGGGAATTTTACGTTAATTGTGAATTCTTCTCCGGCTTTGTGTCCGACTAAACCTTCTGCAAAACCTGGAATGAAGTTTGAATTAGCAAGGTCTAAAGTGTAATTTTTAGCATCGCCGTGTTCAATTTTTTCATCACCAACAAAACCTTCAAAATCGAACACAACAGTGTCTTCTTTTGTTGATTCTCTATCAACTGTTTCTAGAGTTGAAAAACGTCTTTGTGTTTGGTTCAATTCTTCATCAAGAGCGTTTTCGGGGTTTTTAAATTCTGTGTATTCAACTTCAACGTCTTTTATGTCGCCGAGTTTAACTTCCGGTTTTAGTTCAACAGTTGCTTTAATTTTTAAATCTTTTCCAACTTCAAAGTCAACTTCTTCTATTGCAGGACGAAATGCAATGTTGAGTTTGTTTTCTTGAACAGTTTTTTGAAATTCAGATGGAAAAATTCTGTCGATAACTTCGCCTTTGATTCTATCAGCACCAACATATTTTTCAACTATATTAGCAGGTGCTTTTCCTTTTCTGAAGCCTGCAATGTTGATGTTTGCTCCGTAAGCTCTAAGCGTATTATCGTATAAATTTTTCGCAGTAGCTGAATCAATTGTCATTTCTATTGTTGCAATGTTTTTGTCATCAATTTTAACTGTATTTGTCATGGCGCCTCTCATTATAAATTATTACTACAATATATTATAAACTAAAAATAAAAATCATGGTCAATATAGTTGATTTTAGTTTTTAGAACTATTTGCTTATTTTTTCAATGACTGAGGTTGTTGATTTTCCTTCGACAAATTTTATGAAATGAACTTCTATATTGTTTTTTTTGACAACAGGGGCTTCAGGTAGTGTTTCTATTGTGTAATCTGCACCTTTTGTATATATGTCGGGTTTTATAAAATCAATTAAATCAGAGGGCGAAGTTTCATCAAAAATGACTACATAATCGACAAAATTCAACTCAGAAAGGATTTCTGCCCTATCGTTTTGGGAATTTATAGGACGAGTTTCGCCTTTTATTTTTTTTACTGATGCATCAGAATTTAGCCCCACAACGAGAACATCTCCGCAGTTTTTAGAAGCTTTTAGATATCTTGTGTGTCCTATATGCAAAATGTCGAAACAACCGTTAGTAAAGACGGTTTTTTTGTTTTGTTTTTTTAAATTTTCAATGACTTTTTTTAATTCTTCTTTAGTTATTATTTGTCCCATATTGTTTTCCTTTTATGATTAAAAAACCGCCCCATTTAGGCGGTTTTTTGGTTTTTTATTTTTTATCTTCTTGTTTTTTTTCTTCTTGTTTCATTTTGTATAGAGTTTTCATTTTAGATTCAGGAACTACCTTTTTTCTTTGTGTTTCGATGAATTTTTGTTGAGCTTCTTCCAGTTCTTTTTTGATTGATTCAGGTTTTATGCTTTCATCAACGTATTCAATTTTTGCATTTTTTTGTAAGTTTTCAACAAGATTTCTTAGTGCTGCTGTTTTAGTATTTTGTTCTAAGTATTCTTTTAAATTTGCTTTAACATCAGCTAATGACTGAACTCCGGCAGCTTTTTTGTCTGTAACATAAATAATATGTTCGCCGAATGGAGATTTTGCTTTTGAAATTGTGCCTACTTTTTGTGAAAAAGCAACATCGCCAAATTCTTTCACAAGGTCAGCTTTTTGAACGTAACCTAAATCTCCGCCTTTGTCTTTTGTTCCGGGGTCTTTTGAATATTGTTTTGCTAAAGATTCAAATGATTTTGGATTTTTTTGTGCTTTTGAATAAACTTCGTTAAATAATTTTTCTTGAGAAGCTACTTCAGCTTTGACTTTTGCGTCTATATCAGCATTAGAAAGTTTTGCTTCTTTATCAGCGTCAACGATTGTTCTTTTTATTTCTTCAGGATTTGTGTTAAACAAAATGTGGTAAGCATGAACAGTTTCAGGTGTTTTGAATTGTTCTTTGTTTTGGTTGTAAAAAGCTTGTACATCTTTGTCTGAGATTGTTTGTGGAGCTAGTTGTTGAGCTAATTTGTCGATTTTGACTTCGTTTGCGATATCACTATGCAAACGTTCTTTTGTGATATTGTTTTCTTTTAATATTTTTTGGAAATCTTCTTCAGTACCGATTTTTTGAATTATGTCTTTTTGTTTTGCTGCGATTTCTTCTTCTGTTGCTTCTATTTTTCTTTTTTCAAATTCGCCTTTTAAAAGAGCTCTTACGATTGTGTCATTTAAGAATCTTTCTTTTAGGCTTATTGCAATAAAGTTTTTTTCTTCCGGAGTGCTTGATTTTAGCTGTTTAAGCTGTACATTTTTCAATTTTTCAAAATCACCATAAAATTCACCTCTAGTGATTTCTGTATCGTTTACTTTTAATACTACATCGGTATTTTTTGTACAACCACACAACAATACAACTGAGCATAGTAGGGTTGCTGCCAATTTTGTAAACTTCATTTTTCCTCCTGTTATCTAGTGTTTTGATTAAAATTCATTATTATTTCAGTAATATCATAAAACAAATTTGCCATTTTGTTAAATATTTCATCAAAATCGTCTTCATTTTTGTTCATAAGAAGAATACCTTTAGTTTTTGTTTGGTTTTTTGGCGGTTGTGAAAAAGTGAAAAACTGTGCTGTTTTTTTGTTCATTTTGGATTTTAAAATGAACCATTCTTGCATATTGTATGGCATGTTTATTCTGATTTGATCACCATTTTGGCGAATAGAAATAATTCCTGCACTCGTTGCAATAATTCTTAACTTAATCAATTTAATCAAGTTTTCGACGCATTCAGGGATTTTTGAAAATCTGTCTTTAAAATTCAACTCCATATTTTCTAATTCTGACAAAGTAGAAGCATCTGAGAGCCTTTTGTATTCTAAAATCTTTTGTTCATAAGTTTGTGCCCAATCGTCAGGGATGTAAGCACTTACTTTTATATCGACTATAGTCGGTTCTTTTTTGATTTTGTATGTAGTGTCGTAAGGATTTTTGTTTTGTTTGTGTTTGATATCGTCTATACATTCTTTGAGCAAATTACAATAAGTATCAAAACCGACCGCTACCATTTGTCCATGTTGAGAAGTTCCCAGAATATTTCCAACCCCTCTTATTTCTATATCACGAAGGGCGATTTGATAGCCACTACCTAGGTTTGTGAAATCTTTTATGCTTTCTAGTCTTTTTCTTGCTTGTTCGTTTAATTCTTTTGATTTTTTATAAAAACAGAAACAATACGCTTGCCTATCGCTTCTTCCTACTCTGCCTCTCAACTGATACAACTGTGCAAGCCCGAATTTGTCCGCATCATGGATTATTATTGTGTTAGCATTTGGAATATCGAGACCTGATTCGATTATTGTTGTAGATAAAAGAATATCAAATTCTTTGTTTAAAAATTTACAAATAACTTCTTCCAGTTCTTTTTCATGCATTTGACCATGAGCGATTTCAATTCTTGCGTTGGGAACTATTTCTTGTAGAGATTGTTTGAAGCGAT
>CAKURN010000006.1 GCA_934675695.1 uncultured Candidatus Melainabacteria bacterium
TATCTATAACATTAATAACATTAAATCTATTTGGGGTTTTTGAATTTTTTATTTCGAGCATTCCTTTGTATTTTGCAGGTATGCCTTTTCTGTTCAATTCAACAATTTGCATTTCTTGGTTGCTTGAAAAAACTAAAGGAGCTGACAAATTTTCGTATTTTAATTCGCCATCAACAAAAATCTTGTATGTTCCGTCTTCTATCGCAACTTCTACAATTTTGTTTGCTTCAATTAATTCAAATGGAACATCCGGTATGGTTTCAGACATTGAGATGATTTTTATCATATCTGAAGAAGATAATTTTATGCTTTTGTAATCCCAAGACGAAAAAGACTGGTTCGATATTCCTACTCTAAGGGTTGTTTTTTCATTGTCTGCTTGTGCTAAATTTACAAAAAATAAACTCAACAACAATACTAATAATACTTTTATTCTCATAGTAATTATTTTACAATTAAAAATTATTAATGTAAAATTGAATTAAGATTAGTTAAGTTTATGCTTAGGAGAAAATATGGCAAACGAAGAAAATTTAAGAAAGTTTAGCTATGCTCAACTTTTGAATTTTTGTATCGGATTTTTCGGATTGCAATTCGCATGGCAAATGAGAATTATTTTATCCGGTCCGTTGACAGAATCATTGGGTGCAAGCCCTCTTTTGTACGGGCTAATTTGGCTTGCAGGACCTGTTACAGGTATCGTTGTTCAGCCAATAATCGGTGCATTGTCTGATAATACATTTACCAGATTTGGAAGAAGAATACCTTATTTGTTCTTTGGTGCATTGTTCGGTGCGATAGGTTTGATTATGCTTCCAAAGAGCCAGTTTTTGAGTTCTTTGTTTGGCGAAAATCACCCTGCTTGGCTTGCATTGTTTATTTCTGCAATTTTTATTTGGATAATAGATGCTTGTGTAAATGCTGCACAAGGTCCTTATAGGGCTTTAGTACCGGACAACATAGATAAATCTCAACACGCTATTGCAAATTCATTTTTGTCTTTTGCAATTGGTTTAGGTTCTGTTGTTGCTGCAGGTACAGCACCATTTTTGAAGTGGGCATTTAATTATCAAATGTCAGTTAATGCACAGTTTACAATGGCAGGTATAGCTTTTATTTTGGGTATGTTGTGGACTTGTGTAACATTTAAAGAAAATGTTCCATCAAAAGAACAATTAGCAGAAAACAAACTAGAAGCTAAAAAAGCTGCAAATAAATCATTCATAGAAAACGTAAAAGAATTTTTGACAACAAGTCCGGAAGTCGGAAAAATCTGTGCAATTCAATTCTTCACTTGGATTGGTATGATGTGTTTGATGATATTTTTCACACAGTTTGTTGTGCATATAGTTTATCAAATACCCGATACAACAGGTTTGAGTAAAGAAATGATTCAAGTTCTTTCTGTTAAACAAACAGAAGCACAAAATTTTTCTTCTATTTGTTTTGCATTTTTCAATTTGATTTGTTTTGTAATTGCAATTCCAATTGCAAAATTAGCTGAAATCAGAGGAAACAAAAAAGTTCACTCAGCTTCTTTGTTGATTATGGCTTTTGCTTATATATTAATGACATTTATGCAAAGTCCTGTAACAATCATCGCTGCAATGGGTTTGGCCGGTATTGGCTGGGCTTCTACTTTGGCTTTGCCTTTTGCAATGCTATCAAAATACATAAAAGAAGGTACAGAAGGCTCTGCAATGGGTATATTTAATATCTTTATTTCAGCTCCACAAGTTCTTGTTTGTACAGTGATTGCTTGGTTTATTAATATTTCATCATACAAAATGGATACAGGCTATATGAACAACCACTGGGAATACGCTTTTGTGATTGGTGCTGTTATGTTGATATTGTCTGCAATAATCACATTAACAATCAAAGAAGAAAAATAGAATTTAAAACGATATTTTTTAAAAAAGCTCTGAATTTTTGTTTAGAGCTTTTTTCTTTGCAAAAAAATTTCTTTAGAAGTTTTGTACATTCACAAATTTTTTAAAAAGGAATGAAATGAAAATCAATAACGCAAACACCAGTTTTCAAGGGGTATATGTAGCAAAAGGCACAAAAGAACAAGTTGATGATGCAGAAAAAAAATTAAAACAAAGACTTAAAATTGAAGTAATAAATATTCCTTACAAAAAAAATGACGAAATAAGACAACTAGGGATTATTGCAACAAAAAACGATGCGGAAATTTTTGCAAAAAGCAAAAAAGAAACAGATTTTAAAGAAATGTATTCAGGGCTAAAAGGCAATGTTTTAGCCAAATGCGGATATATGACAAGAATCCTTCTAGATAAATCCCCTGATGAAGTCCCTTTGGTTTCTGCAACAAAAATTCAAGAAATGTTTAACAAAAACGCTGTAGAATATTATTTTTTAGAAGAAGGAAAAACTTTTTGTGAAAATACGTATTTAGACGGCACAAAAGAAAAATTAACAAATTTCGGGAAAACCGTTATTTTAACTAGACCGGACGGTACAATAGAAACAATCAAAAAAAGTGGTGGAAATAATGAATTTATTGTAGAAAGAACAGTAGAAAATCCAGACGGCACAAAAGAAACAACCAATTACTTTTCAGATGGCTCTTGTATTGTGACTCCTTCTTTTGGCGAAGAATATTATTTGGGTTTGAATGGAGAAAGATATACCGATATAAGACGAAATCCGGAAGAAGGCGGGAAAGGTTTCACATACGTTTTATCAGATGACAAGAAAAAATTAAAAGCTTATGTGAAACATTCAAAAGCACTTTATAGAAAAGACTTTGAAGTAGATAAAGACAACAATCTTATGGTGTATACGCCATACAAGGAATATGTACTTAATCCAAAATTAGAAAAAACTTTTAAAAATGAAGACGGAAGCAGTTTTTTACAAAAAGACGGCACTATAAAATATATTAATGAAAATGTAAATAAAAAAATAAAAGGAACAAAAGCTACACTTGAATACAAAGCGGCTGTTTTTGAAGACAATAGCTATGTTGCCTATGATAACAACGGCAAAATTATAGCAAAAGGCGATAATATTGAAAAAACAGAACAAAGCCACATGTCGAAACTTTTTGCACAAGATGGGGCAATTGAAAGAAGCTATATCGGAAGCAAAGTAATTACTAGATATTTAAAAGATGGAACAATTGAAAAATATAGAGCAGGAAAATTGCTACAAAGAACAAATTCTAAAAATGCAAACAGAGAAGAATTTTTGTATTTAAAAGATGGTGGGTATTTTGTTGATACTATGGAACTCGTTAATAGAAAAGACGTCAAGTATTTTAATGAAAATATAAAAAAAGAAGTAAAAAGTATCAAACAAGAAAATTTAACTAGAACAGTGACTTTTGAAGACGGCTCTACTGTTGAATATGCTCCTGATGATGTAATAGATACATTTCTTCAAAACCACGAGATATTTACAAATGTAAAAGAAAGGTCTGATGCATTTTACAATACTCCGGTCAATGGTGATATTGCAGAAATATATGATACTTTGGGTACAAAAACAGTAATCGGTGCTTCTAAAGTTGCAAGAAGATACGGTATAGATGGATCGAAAGCACTTATATTTCCTAATGGCAGAATAGTAGAATGCGATAGCAATTGGCACTATGTTAATGTAAAATCTTCTGAAGCAGAGAAAAAACAAACGATACCAAAAACAAGACTTTCAAAAAAACTGGAAACAAAAGTAAAAAAACTAAAAGAAGACCCGACTTATAAAATAAGATTTGAAAGATATAAAAGTGCTAAAACGTCTTTAGCAAGTACAATAGCTTGGGAATTGTCAGATAAAACAAGAGCAAATAAATCTGAAATTGCAAAAACCAAACCTTATCTAAATCAAATTTTTGAAAAAGAAAAAGAAATCAGACTAACAAAAGACGCTGCTTTATTTGAAGATATAGAACCAACCGAACAAATTGATTTAACTGAAAAAGAAAGAATATTGTATAAAGCATACCAAAAAGAAAGTTGGGCGGCTTCCGGTACAGATGAAATATCAGAAAATATGAAAATAGCAATAAAAGCAGTCCAAGACTATGTTCTTGATGGTATTTTTTCTATAGAAGATGAAAAAATAAGAACAATAATTGCAAAATGGGAAAAACTAAATCCACAAAAGAAAAGAGACCTTTTCAATTAAAATTGAATTTTAGTATCTAGAGTTTCACCTGTTTCTATATCAAAAAAGTGCAAACTATTGGGATTGATTGAAAAATTCATAGTTTTTGCATTTGGGGTTTTTGATGATATTGAAGCACAAAATTCTTTTTCTCCGATTTTGAAATAAACGTTTTTGCTGTTGCCGAGATTTTCTTCAAAAGTAATATTTGCACTAAATTTAATTAAATTGAAGTGATAAGAAGGGTTGTTTTCGCAGATTATATCCTCGCTTCTCACCCCTAAAAGGACTTTTTGCCTATTTTGGATAGCGACAGGCATGGTATTTATGTCTATTGCTATATTTCCAAACGTAATTAAACCTTTGTTTATTGTTGCTTCTATTATATTCATTGGGTTTGTTCCCATAAAAGTCGCAACAAAGGCGTTTTTGGGGTGATTGTAGATGTTGTCCGCTGTATCTATTTGTTGAATATTTCCGTTGTTCAAAACAACGATTCTATCGCCCATAGTAAGAGCTTCTGTCTGGTCATGGGTTACATAAATAAATGTTGCGTTTAATTTTTGGTGAAGTTTTTTGATTTGAGAACGCATTTCGCTTCTTAATTTTGCGTCCAAATTCGACAAAGGTTCGTCCATCAAAAAAACTTTTGGCTCTCTAACGATTGCTCTAGCTAATGCCACTCTTTGTCTTTGACCGCCTGAAAGCTCTTTTGGTTTTGAATTTAGGTATTCTTCCAATTTTAATGTTTCTGCTGCCAAACGAACTCTGCGTTCTATTTCGCATTTTGGGACATGCTTTATTTTGAGGCTCATTGCGATGTTGTCTTTTACGGACAAATGCGGATAAAGTGCATAGCTTTGAAAAACCATTGCAATATTTCTGTCTTTTGCAGATTTGTTATTCACTAAAACATCGTCAATATAGACATTTCCACGACTCTGATGTTCAAGTCCTGCAATTATTCTAAGAAGTGTAGATTTTCCGCATCCGGAAGCTCCAACCAAAACCACAAACTCACCGTCGTTGATTTCCAGATTGATGTCTTTTAAAACTCGTCTGTTTTCTCCAAAACTTTTGAAAATATTTTCAAGAACAACTTTTGCCATAACTATCCTATAAAATCTTGTTATCTCAAGGGTAGCACAAAAGTAATCATTGTGCCAAAAGTTTGTTTAGAATATACCCAAACATCTCCTTTGAAGTCTGTTATGTATCTTTTTAAGAGATTAAACGTTGCACGAAGCCCAATCGGTCTTTTGTTTGGACTTTTGTAATAAATATTGAATATGTTGTCGAGTTCTTCTTGTGTGAAAACTATATCTGTTATTTTTGCTTCAAAAAGAACGTATTTTTCTGTATCTAAAGAATCGTTTGCCAAAAATTCTCTATCTTTTAAGAAGTTAACAGGAGGGTGTCCGACGTTTAGAGAACATTTTCCAAAAGTTGAAAAACGAGAGAATATGTCCATAACGCTTCTTAAAATTAGTTCAACAATTTCTGAATCCAATTCGCAATCTCGTTGGTTTAGGTTGCTGTAGTCCATTGAAAATACGATTTTTTTGTCTTTAAATTCTTTTTCATAAATTCTATCTATTGATTTTAAAAGACTAATCAAATCGAAAGATTTGTATTTGTATTCGATTTTTCCTGATTCTAATTCAAATAAATTGAATAATTTTTCTAAATCGTATTTCAAGTCGTTTGAATTTGAGTTGATTATGTTGAGGTATTTTTGTTGTTTTTCGGTTAAAGCTCCGCCTATTCCGTCTAACAAAGCTCTTGAAAATCCTGAAATAGAAACCAAAGTAGACAATATTGAACCTGATGAGTCCAAAATGAAATCATTTTTACCATCAATGATTTTTTGTGCCATGTCGTATTTTTCGTTTATTTGTTTTTGTTCTTGTTGTTTGTTGGTTGTATTACGAGCTGTGACATAAACTTTGTTTTCCGTTTTATCTCTAGAAGCAGATATTTCTAAAAATATTTTAGAGACAGATTCTTCGTCTTCTTTTTTTACTATTGCCTTAACAACGGTTGTCGTATTGTCTGTTAAAGCCTTGTTTATTGCAGAAAGTCCATCTTCTACAAAAGATGAGAAATATTTTCCTATTATTTCAAACCTGTTTATAGAAAACATTTTTAGAATTTTGTCATTAACATCAGCGATTTTTCCGTCTTGTTCTATGATAAAAATCCCATCTGGTAGTATATTTAGATCGAATCCTGCTTCTTTCTGGCTTTTAAAGTAATTTAAAAATTTCATTTAATTTTATACACCTTTTCACTCATAATATCATGGTGACAATTCAAACAAAAGTTACAAAAACTTTATTCTTTATAATAATTAACATTTGTTCAAAAAAGTTTGAAAATATAAAGTACAAAGGTGTGTTTAATGAAAAACAAGACAGTAATTTTTATAAAAAATAAAATTATAAATGATAAAACAATTCTAGATATCTTAACTAAATTTAAAAACAAAAGTTTGGGGTTGGATATGTCTTGTGTTGAAACGATTAATTCAAAATTGTTTATTGAAAATCTTTTGTTAAACAAATTTAAACTATTCAATTTAAAAAACGAAGTTTTGGTTTATTTGTGTTTAATTTTGAAAGAAAACAACCTAAAATCTTTCGTGAATGAATTTGATTTTCAAGAAAATAAAAGAGAATTAGTAAGAAGAAAATTTTTCGTTGCCTCAAATACCTAAAATGAGCTAAAATATTTTTATGTTTTTAGCTATAGTATTGTTGTATCTAATTTCTTCATATTTAATTGCAAGCGTTGCAAAAAATTTTCTCGTTATTTTTGTTTCGTTTTTTGCATTTGTTGTTTTGAATATGGAGATTTTGTCTTTGTTTAAGGCGATTAGTGCTAATAACATAATAGTATTTTCTCTTTTGAATTTGGTTTTTTCAATTTTGTTGTTTAAATTCAAAAAAGCTGAATTTTTAAAATTGAAGTTTGATTTTTCACGCTTTAAAAACGCTCTAAAACTGGACAAAAGCCTTTTTTTGATGTTGTGTGCTTTTTTTGTTTTATTGGGTGTGACTTTGTTTTTGGCGTTGTTTATTCCTGTTTTAGAGCCTGATAGCCAGACGTATCACTTTATTCGAGCTTATGATTTTGTAAAATTTAAGAGTCTTGGGCATTTTGAAATTAACGACATAAGAGCTTTGATTATGCCTATTAATTCTGAAATTCTTTATGCTTTTATGTATTTGTTCAAAAAAAATCTATATGGATATGGGGTTGTTTCTTATTTTTCTTTTATTGCTTTTGTTACATCTTTTTGGCAAATTTTAGAAAAATTGAAATTTTGCTATAGAAAAAGACTCTTTGCGATTTTTGTTTTTTCTTCTTTTGCTTCTGTAATTGTACAAATTCCGTCTTTGCAGACTGATATTGTGGTTGGAAGTTTGTTGAGTATTGCTTTTTGTTTGTTTTTAAATGAATCAAAAATCCTTGTTTATTTTTCTTCTTTAGCTTTAGCTTTAGCAATGGGGGTAAAAAGCACAGGAGTGATGAGTTTGGTTGGGTTTTTTGTTTTGATTTTTTCGTTTGAAAAATTTGTTTTAAAAACAAAAAACTACAAAAAAATTCTAACTTTTGTTTTGTTTTTGACTGTTAATTTTTTGATTTTTTCTTCATACAATTACATATTGAATTTTCTTCAATTTCACAATTTTTTGAGCAACAAATGTGCTTTTGTCGGACACAGTTTTTGGGGCGGGATAAAAGGATATGTTGCAAATATCATTCATTTTTTGTTCCAGAGCCTTGATTTTACGGGGTTTAAGTGGGGATACTATTTAAATAATAAAATTCTTTATTTTAAAAATGCGGTTTTTGATTTTATTCATATTGAAAACACGCTAGGCTGCAACTGCGGACAAGAAAAAATAAACATAATAACAGACGAACAGACAGTTGGCTTTGGGATTTTGGGATTTTTTGTTTTCATTCCGATGGTTGTTAAAAGTTTTTTTGTTTATTTGAAAAACAAAAGCAAAAAAGCAACGGTTCTTTTTCTATTTTCTATTGTGTTTTTGATTAATATTTTGATTTTAGCCAGAAGCATTGCTTATTTGGTTTATTCTATACGTTTTATTGTAGCTTTTGTCTGTTTGTCAGCTCCAATTCTTGTTTATTCTTATTCAAAAAAAGGAATATACAAAAAAATAATTGTATTTTTCTGTTTGTTTTATATGTTTTTGCTTCCGTTTTGCATTAAAAGAATGCCTTTTTGGAGAGCTATTTATATTTTAAAATACAGAAATTTCAACATTGAACAATTTACAAAAGACTGTTACCAAAGTAGATACGTTGCTGTATATGATAGCGGTTATGCTGTCTATAATACGATTGTTACAAGATATCCCAATAAAAAAAACATAGCAATAATAAAGACTCTAGAATCTTCTATGTTGTATTTAACAACTCTGGAAAACGAAAATCGAAGGGTGGATTTTTTAACGGCAGGGCTTTTGACAAAAGAAAAATTGAAAAAATACGACCTTATTGTTTTGGAACAAGAAAAACAAAACGACAACATCTTCAATCCTGAAGATATTCAAATAAAATACCAAAAACAAGGCGAAAATGTCGTCTTTCCAAACAACAAAGAACTGAATTGTTTTTTTGAATATTTAGAAGACGATAGGAGAGAATTTAGCCAAGATGACGCTGTAGTTAGGACTTGTTTTACTTATTATTATTTTCAAAATATTGATGATTTCAAGTTGGATTTTAAAGAAAATGCTTATGACAAAGAAAATAAATTCTTCAAAACGAACAATATATTGAATATCTACTACTATGTAAACCAAATTAAGGATTAAAAAAGCACAATTTTTTGTTATTATTTAAAGATGGATATTTTAGAAAAATATTTAAAAAACAACAGAAAAGTTGAAATAGAAATAATTGTCGAAAACGTATCTTCAAAAATCTATAAAACAGGTTTTTACAAAGTTTTGGAAAACGAATATATTATCTACAAACCCCAAAACGAAGAAAAATTCTCAACAGAGCAGACGCTCAAGGTTTTTGTTTACACAAATGCAGGCATTTTTGTTTTTGATACAAAAATAATCTCACTAAATTCTAAAATTATTGAAATTGAAAAACCCAAAAATTACAAAACAATCCAAAGGAGAGAACTGTTAAGAGCAGATATTTCTGTACCTTTTCTTTTAAATAAGAAAAAATATTCAACAAAAAACATCTCAGGGAGCGGTTTTTCGTTTTATTGCGATGAAATATTAGACAAAAACCAAAATTTTGAAATAGAATTGATGTTTGATGAT
Organism: uncultured Candidatus Melainabacteria bacterium; assembly: GCA_934675695.1. Lineage (GTDB taxonomy): Bacteria > Cyanobacteriota > Vampirovibrionia > Gastranaerophilales > Gastranaerophilaceae > RUG14156. The sequence goes on from CAKURN010000006.1 coordinate 9,450, forward strand.
AGAAAAATAACTTCTAAAATAAAAATAATTGAAATCAGAAAAAACCTAAAAAACAATCTGCCAAAATACAGATATAGTGTAAAATTGTTGTCATTGAACAAAATTGATGAAAATTATATAATGAAAAAATGTATTATAGATAATATTCAGTCAGTAAATATATAAAAAGGAAAAAAATGTACAAAAAGCTCTTTATAGTGGGATTGTTGATGATGTTTTCTAGTTTAAATCTTCCTGTGTTTGCGTAGAGTGAATGCATTGATGATGTTGAACATTTGTCGCAAGTAAAAAATTCCAAAATCGATTTGGTAAAAATTACTCAAACAGGAAATATTATTCAAAAAGAAAACTATCTGGAAGTTGTTTTTGCACAAAATTTTAATTCAAAATACTACAAAACAGGCGATTTTGTACAGTTTGTTTTCAATAATGACGTAAAAACAAACGAAGGGACTTTGCTCATTCCTTGCAATTCTTCTTTAATAGCACAAATTACTTGTATAGAAGAACCAAAGTGGTTTTCAAGAAATGCAAAAGTCTTTATGGAATTTACTCATATAGTTTTGCCTGATAGTACGAGTTTGCCTGTTGCTTTAAAATTGGCAAAAAATAAAAAAGACTATTTTCAAGAAGGTGCAAAAGAAACAACAGGAAAAATCCTAGCCTATACTTTGTCTATAGGGGGCGTTGGTTCAGGTTTGGGTGCTGCAATAGGTGTTGCTGCAGGTCATACTATAACAGGTTTGATTATTGGAGGTTCAGTAGGCGGCGGAGTCGGATTGTTGTCTGGAATTGTTTCTCCGGGGTTGCATTACAAAGCAAAACAAGGTGAAAGAGTAATTTTAGAACTACAAGACAACCTAAAATTGCCAAATTAAAAAACTATAAACAATATTTAAAAAAACCGGTAAAATTTTGGATTCTACCGGTTTTTTGATTTTAATTATAGATTATTTCAATTTTTCAGGGTGTTTTGCAATAGCTTTTGCTAAAGGCGGAATGTCTAAATAGTCTGTTTTTAGTTCTATGTAGCACATTTTATCTTCTTTTTCTATTTTTCTTAAAATTTCATCAAATTCAGAATTTGTTTTGGCACAAGCAGCAAAACAATCGCCTTTAAACACTTCCGGCAATTTTGCATAATTCCATTGTGAAATATCGTTGTACAAATAGTCAACATCATCGCAAAGGATTCTTTCTACTGTATAGCCTGAATTGTTGATGACAAAAATAATCGGTTTTACGTTGTTTCTCATCATTGTTGCTATTTCTTGTGCTGTCAATTGATGAGCACCATCTCCGGTAATCAAAATAGTTCTTCTATTTCTATCTGCAATAGCACACCCCAAAGCACAAGGCGTTGCCCAACCGATAGAACCCCAAAGCATTTGATTTTGGACGCTTATGTTTTTTGGAAATTTCATCGGAATTGCACCAAAAGGAGTCAAACCTACTTCTGTTACAAAAATATCGTTTTCTTTTATAAATTCATACAATCTTGAATAAATATATTCGCAGTTTAGGGGTTTTGTTTCTTCAATTTGTGTTTTTTTGTAGCTTATGCCAAATTCAAAATTTTCTTTAGAAGAATAATCTATCTTTTCCGTGATTAATTCAATCAAATCTTTCATCAAAACGTTTTCGTATTTTACGTTTTTGATTTTCACATAGTCGGGTTGGATATCTATTGTGTCTTTTGGTTCAAATTCAAAGTCGAAATTCATTGTATTTAAATCAGAAACCACTCCGCCTGATAAAATAATCAAATCAGACGAATTGATGTATTCATAGCAGTCTTTGTTTGCGATTTTTCCACAATAAACACCAAAGTAGTTTTTTGCATTTGAATCAATAACGTCCATTCCTCTAATAAATGAAGTTGAGGGGATTTTTGTTTTCTTTAAAAAAGAATTTAATTCTTCTTTTGCGTTAAATCTTGTTGTCAAAATATCTGCAATAACAGCAGGTTTTTTGGAGTTTTGGATTAGTTTTACTATTTCATCTGCTGCACGAGATAAAAGCTCTTTGTCTGAAGTTTCTTTTTCTATTTCAAAATCACAATCTACTTCTACATCACAAATATCCATTGGAATTGCCAAATATACCGGTTTTTTGGTTTTTATCATTATAGAAAGAAGTCTGTCTATTTCTTGTTTTGGGTTTTCTTCTGTTAAAAACGCACTAGCTTCTACAACATTGTCAAAAGCTCTTTTAAATGCATAATAATCTGCGTTTGCCAAATTGTGATGAAGGAGAGTTCTGTTTTTTATGTGTTTTGTTGATGGTGTGCCGACGATTTTGATAACAGGAACATTTTCTGCCATGCAACCTGCAATAGCATTTATTGCAGACAGTTCTCCAACGCCAAACGTCGTGACAATCGCCCCATAGCCTTTTATTCTAGCATAACCATCTGCACTGTAGCCTGCATTTAGTTCGTTTGTTGAACCTATCCAATTTACGTTATTATTTTTTTCTATTGCTTCTACTATATTGAAATTGAAATCTCCGGGGAGTCCGAATATTTCTTCTATTCCCAGTTTGTAGAGTCGTTGTACCAAATAATCAGTAAGTTTCATTTTCATTGTTGCTACCTCGTTTTTTTAAAATAATAACGTAATGCGATTTTTTGCATTTTTATTATATGAAAAAAAAATTCAAAATTTTGTTTTCTTAATTTATTTTTTATATCCCGAGCGAAGCGAAAGTTAGATAGACTTATCAACTTGAGCGAAGCGAGGGCAGGGCTAGTAAAGTACGTAGGCGGCTGCGATGAGTAGATAGCAAGTGTGTAGTCTAAAAAGCCGCTCATTTTATTGAGCGGCTTTAATATAGTATTTAAGTAATAGTTTTATTTATCTCTAACTTCAAACGTGATTTCCCAATCATCGTTATTTGTTTGAGTTTCTTTTTTTGGCTCTTGTTTAATAGGAGTAGAAGTTGATTGTGGGGTGGAAGTTTCTTCTTCTTTTATTTCTTCAAAAACAAGGTTTGCTTTCTTTTCTTTTTCTTCTTGTTCTATTTTTCTTTGTTGTTCTTCTTGGAGTTTTTTTATTTTTTCTAAACCTTCTGTATCAACACCAATAAATCTTGCGTCAAACTGTGCTTTTGTCGTATAGTCTTCTACTTTTTCGATTTTGTATTCTTGGTATTTGTTGTTTTCTTTTAGAGGTATTTCGTTTAGAGTTTTGTCTTTCAATTCTTTTAAAGATATATCTTTGACGTCAGCTTCTTCAATAGGCAACCAAAAACCGAACGTTGAACCTTCGTTTAATTTTGAACGAACGAAAACTTTTCCTTGGTGGTGTTTTTCAATAGTAACTTTTACCAAATGAAGCCCTAAACCTGTGCCTTTTACTGTGTGAACCTGATTTTCGATTCTGTAAAATCTTTCAAAAATCATTTTTTGGTGTTCAGGTGCAATTCCTATTCCGTTATCTTCGACTGTAACTTCCAAATATCTAGGGTCACGTGCGATTTCTGCCCTGATTTTTATTCTGGAATTTTCAGGTGAGTATTTTATTGCATTTGTAATCAAATTGCTTACGACTCTTTCAATTGCTTGAGAATTGTATGGAATTTTTGGCAAGTTTTCTTCTTTTATTACTGTAATTAAGATATTCTTTTCATCAGCAAGAACTTTGTGACTTTGGGCGATTTTGTCTATAGTTAGGGTGATGTCTTGTTTTTCTTTTTCTAAAACAGTATCAGATTGCAATTTTGAAAAATCAAGAATATCGTTTACCATTTTGTTTAGGCGAATTACTTCTTGGTTTATTGTGCCTATAAATTCTTTTTGTTCTTCAAAATTGAACTCGTTTCCATAATTGTACAAAGTATCTGCATAAGAACTCAAAATCGTAACAGGAGTTCTCAATTCATGGGAAACATTAGAGATGAAGTCGTTTTTCAATCTGTCGACTTCGGCTTCTTTTGTAATATCAATCAAAACAATAATATATCCTAAATAATCATGCATTTTTGAATACATTGGAGATATTACAGATTTTATGACACGTTTATCTACATCTACATTAAATTCTAGCGGTTTTTTTTCGATTACGTCTAATGGTGTGTTTTTGAATATTGCAATTTTGTCTTTGAAACACAATTCTCCGGTTGAATCGCAGTATTTTTGGATAGAAGTGTTTAGAATTTCGCTTTCTGTAGTGTTTAAGATTTTTGTTGCAGTTGAATTTACGATTGTAATTTTGTCATAATTGTCACAAACAACGACACCGTTTGCGATACTTAACAACACTGCTTCCAGCTTGTTTCTTTCCAGAGTCAACTGATCAACATTTTGTTCTTCGTAATTGTGGAGTTTTTTTGACATATCGTTAAAAGCATCAAAAAGCTCTTTTATTTCGCCTGATGCTTGATTGTAATCCAAAACCGTTCCAAACCTTCCGTTTTCGATTTCTTTTACACCATGATGCAAAAGGGTCAATTCTCTCCTTGTTAACAGTGCATTTCCCAAAATAACAAGCGTAAACACTAACCAAACAAAACTAAACACAGTAACCATGGATTTTTTTGTTGTTTGGGTAACATTTTTCGCCAAATCAGCTGACAAACCGACTTCTACCACGCCAACTACTTTTCCGTTTTGGTCTATCATTGGAGAAGAAATGTTTGTGTCGGCTTTTGTTGCACGTTTTGAGTATGTTTCGATTGTTGAATAAATTACTTCGCCTAATTTGTTTTTGAAAGTGATATAAGAAATATCATTTGTAGAAGACAAAATCGAATTTACGTGAGCTTTTACAAATGCAGAAGCGTTTGTCGAATGTGCGATTTCGTAATTTTGTACAGCAAGTGTTTTAGTCAAAAGCTGTCCGAAGCTTCTGTAACTTTCGTCTAATTCTACCTTTATTTTGTTTACCGCCCAAAAAGCAATGAGGACTATAGAAATGGTGGAAATAACAAGTGCTGAAATAATCAGTTTATTTTGGACAGTTAAATCAATATTAAATTTTTTCTTCATAACAAAATTGTAACATAATTTAATTTTTTCATATATACTAAAAATATGAAAAACGACAAAAAACCACAAGAAAAATTAATTTCTTCAAACAAAAAAGCATATTTTGATTTTCTTCTGTTTGACAAATATGTTGCAGGTATTCAACTTTTGGGAACAGAAATAAAATCAATCAGAAAAAATGGTGCAAATTTAAAAGACAGTTTCGTTAGAATAACAGACAACTTAGAAGCGATTTTAAATAACTGCCACATTTCTCCTTATGAATTTGGAAACATCTACAACCACGAACCCAGACGTGAAAGAAAACTTCTTTTAAATAAAAAAGAAATTTTAAAAATCTTAAACAAAATAAAACAAGGCGGCTATACGGTCGTTCCGACTAAAATGTTTTTCCAAGGTCGTTATGTAAAAGTTGAAATTGCTCTTGCAAAAGGTAAAAAACTATACGACAAAAGAGAAGCATTGAAAAAAAATGATATAAAAAGAGAAATTGAAAGAAACAGATACTGATTTTTTATGAAAGCATTGTATTTTTTAGGTCCAAAAGGCACATATTCAGAAATTGCTGCGACAAAAATTTCTAAAATATTAGATGATGAAACAAATTTAATAGAAATTTCAACGATAAAAAAAGTTGCAACTTTAACAAATGACAATTCTCAAACTTATGGCGTTTTGCCGATTGAAAATTCGATAGAAGGGATTGTTCGTCCTACTGTCGATAGTTTGTATGATTTGGATATAAAAATACAAGCACAAATCGATGTAAAAATCGAGCATTGTTTGTTTTCTAAAACAAAAGACAAAACAAAAATAAAACACATAATTTCTCACCCACAAGCTCTTGCACAAGTGAGTCAATATATTTTGAACAATTTCGATGAAAATATCGAACTTATTAATGCTCATTCGACAGCTGATGCGGGAAATTTTCTTCTTTCTAAAGATGATAGCTATGCTGCTGTTGGTTCTTGCAATTTGTGTTATGAATTAGGTTTAAATTTGATTGATGAAAATATTGGCGATATAAAAGAAAACAAAACCCGTTTTGCACTGGTTTCGTTGAATAAAATTAATTTCAACAAAAAAGACACGAGAACTTCTATTGTTTTTAATACAAAAAACGAATCGGGTGCTTTGCTTAAAATTTTAGAAATATTTAAAAAATACAATTTGAATTTGGTTTATTTGGAATCCAGACCTTCAAAAAAAGTCTTTGGAGAATATAATTTCTTTGTTGATATAGATAAAGGTGAAAACGAAATAATTTCTGCATTGAATGAAATCGAAAACGAGTGCAATTTTTACAAATTTTTGGGCTCTTATCCTGTATTTTAAAAGATTATTTTGAAAGAAGGGTTTTTGCAAAAGCAATTGTTTTTTCGGTTACTTCGCCGCTTGCCAATTGAGATAGAGCTTTCAATTTTTCTTCTTCGTCTAAGATTTTTATTTCTATATCTGTTGTGTTGTTATGAGATTTAGTTATCCAAATAAAATTGTCTGCTTTTGCACAAATAATTGGCTGGTGCGTTATGCAGATGATTTGAGTAGATTTTGAAAGTTCCAAAATGCTGTTTGCAACAGAGTTTGAAGTAATACCTGAAATTCCTGTATCTATTTCATCAAATACAACAGTTGCAACTTTGTCGCATATTGCAAAAATTGATTTTAATGCAAGCATTACTCTAGATATTTCACCACCGGAAGCGACTTTTGATAATGGCATAGGGGATTGATTTTTGTTTGTTGAAATTAAAAATTCTACGCTATCTATACCGTTTTCTGATTTTTGAGTTTCTTTTATTGAAATTTCAAATTTCGCTTCTTTTAATTCCAAATTGATTAATTTTTCAACAATCAAAGAAGTAAGTTCTTTTGCGTTTTCTATTCTGTATTCGCTAATTCTTTTTGACAAAACATCAATTATAGATGAGGTTTCTTCAAATTTTTTTTCTAAAATTTCCGGATTGTTTTCTGTTGCTATCAATTCATTGTATCTTTTTTGAATTTTTTCTCTTTCAAAATCCAAATCATTCCCGTATTTTCTTTTTAGTTTTTGAATTAAAGAAATTCTTTCGTTTATTTCATCTATTCTAATTGGATTTACGTCTAAAGAATAAGAGTAGTCTTTTAGGTTGTTTGCACAGTCTTTTAGGTTTTCAAAAGCGTCAAAAAGAGTGTTATTTGTATCTTCTAGAGATTTATCTATAGAAGTTAAATTAGAAATTGTGTATTTTATTTTGCCTAAAGCCTCTACTATAGAAGAATTGTCCCCATAAAGAGCGTAATATGCACTATAGGTGTTTTCTTTCAATTCTTGTGCGTTTGATAAAATATCAAGCTCACAAGACAAGGTTTCTTCTTCGTTTTCTTGAATTGCAGCGTCATCAAGCTCTTTTAATTGAAATTCAAGAAATTCTATTTCTTTTTGATTTGTTTCAAAATTTTCTTTTAAAAGTTTTAGTTTTTTTTCTAAATCTTTGTATTCTAAATAAGTTTCTTTGTAGCTTTTTAAAAGCTCAACAAATTCAGGGCTTTTTTTGATTATGTATTCATCTAACAATTTGATATGGTTTTTGGGCTGAATATACGAATAAGTCTGATGTTGAGAATGAATATCGACGAGTTTTTCTCTTAGGGTTTTTATTTCATCCAGACTAACCATTTCGCCATTTAAACGAAATTTTGAAGAAGACTGCATTTGTCTTGAAATCGTGGTTTCTTCTTTGTTTTCATCTTCAAAAGTTGCTTCTATATAACAAGGTTTTTCTTTATCTAAAAGCATTTCTTTTGTAATTTTAGCTCCCAAAACGCAATCAAGAGC